>CAIXZV010000076.1 GCA_903924005.1 uncultured Chloroflexota bacterium
CACGCCCGACGAATACGAGCGGATCAGAGGCATTCTCGGCCGGGATCCCGGCTATACCGAACTGGGGATTTTCTCGGTCATGTGGAGCGAACACTGCTCCTACAAGAGCAGCCGGCCGCTGCTCAAGACGCTGCCCACCAAGGGCAAGGACGTTCTAGCGGGCATCGGCGAGCAGGCCGGCGTCGTCTCCATCGGCGATGGCCTCGCAGTGGCATTCAAGATTGAGAGCCACAACCACCCGTCCGCCGTGGAGCCGTACCAGGGCGCCGCAACCGGCGTGGGCGGGATCCTGCGAGACATCTTCGCCATGGGCGCCCGTCCCATCGCCGTGCTGGACGCGCTGCGCTTTGGCAACCCGTCCGATGCGCGAACGCGCCACCTCGTGGACGGCGTTGTCCGGGGCGTCGGCGGCTACGGCAACTGCGTGGGCGTGCCCACCGTGGGTGGCGAACTCGTCTTCGACCCCTCCTATCAGGGCAACCCGCTGGTCAACGTGATGGCCATCGGGCTGCTTGAGGACGGCATGCTCACGCGTGCGTCGGCCGATGGCCCGGGCAACCTCGTGGTCCTCTACGGTTCGGCCACGGGCCGAGACGGCATCGGCGGCGCCTCGGTCCTCGCCAGCGCCACGTTTGGCGACCAGGACCCCAGCAAGCGCCCGTCCGTCCAGGTGGGCGACCCGTTTGCCGAGAAGCTGCTCATCGAGGCAACGCTTGAGCTGATCTCGCGCAAGCTTGTCGTGAGCATCCAGGACCTGGGTGCTGCGGGGATCACCTGCGCCACGTGTGAAACCGCGGACCGCGGCGGCACCGGCATGCTGGTGGACCTTGACGCCATCCCGCGGCGCGAGCCGGGCATGGCGCCCTTTGAAGTGATGATCTCCGAGTCCCAGGAGCGCATGGTTGCCATCGTGGAGCCAGCCCGGTGGGAGGCCGTCCGCGACGTGTGCCTGCGCTGGGAGCTGCCCGTTGCAATCATCGGCCGGGTGACCACCGATGGCGACATCGTGGTGCTGACCGCGCCAAACGGGTCCGGAGCGCTTGACGCCGACGGCCATCCGGTTCCCGGTGCCGTGGAGTTGGCCCGGATGCCCGCCCGCGCGCTCACGTCTGAGGCAATCGTCTTCAACCGCCTTGCCACGCCGCCCGCCAAGCGCCGCAACGCGCCAGCCCCGGGTGCGCCGGCAGAGACGCCTGACAGCCTGCCGATGCGGGGTCAGGACCCCGGTGCCGTGCTGCTTGCGCTGCTGGGCTCGCCAAACCTGTCCAGCCGCCGCCAGGTCTACGAGCAGTACGACCACAACGTCCAGGCCAACACCGTTGCCGGTCCCGGCCGCGGCGCCGCGGTTCTGCGCATCAAGGGAACCACGAAGGGCCTCGTTGCCACGACAGACGGCAACGCGCCGGTCTCAGCGATTGACCCATGGCTGGGCGCGGCGTTGTCCGTGGCCGAGGCCGCGCGCAACGTGTCCATCACCGGGGCGAGGCCGCTGGGCGTGACCAACTGTCTCAACTACGGCGACCCCACGCGGCCTGAGGCCTTCTGGGCGCTGGCGGAGGGCGTCCGCGGTCTGGCCGATGCGTGCATCGCGCTGGGGCTGCCGGTCACCGGCGGCAACGTCTCGCTGTACAACGAGGCGCCCGGCTCAGCCATCGCGCCCACCCCCGAGATTGGCATCGTGGGTCTGTTTGACGACATCGCCATCCGGCGCGGCCCGGCCTTCACGGCCGACGGCAGCACGGTGGTCCTGGTGGGCGAGCCCGGGCCGGGTCTGGCCGGGTCCGAGTACGCGAGGCTTGCGGGCGGCGGCATCGTGGACGGGCCCCCGTCCATCGACCTTGCGCTGGAGGCAAAACTCCAGGAGTTCATCCGCGAGGCGATCACGCGCGGCCTTGTGGAGGCCTGTCAGGACGTGTCCGGCGGCGGGTTTGCCGTCGCCGTTGCGGAGATGGCCATGTGGGGTGACC
>CAIXZV010000077.1 GCA_903924005.1 uncultured Chloroflexota bacterium
GGACGCTCCACGTGTCCTGCGCTGCGAGGCGTGCCTGGTAATCCGCAAGCGCGGTGACGCCCTCGGCCAGCATGGACGTCGCGTCTTCCTTGGTCACGAAGTCTGCCGTGGCGCCCGGGTCCCAGGCCTTGGAGGCCAGGTTGATCTTCTCGCCCGGCGCGACACGCAGGGGCTTGACCAGTTTGCGGATCCGGTCGGCGGGGGTGTCGGCCACGGTGTCTCCTCGTGTGTCGGCAAGGGCTCCTGACCCCGAGCATACGCCACCGGCGCGGGGCGAAACCGCACTGGCCCGGCCGTTATGCTGACGTGCGTCCAGTCCCTGCCCAATTCGCCGCACTGCCAGGTGGAGCGCCGCATGTCCACGGATGTCATCGTCACCGCGGTCATCTTTGTGGTGGTCTACGGCCTGATCGTGGTGGACCGGTGGGACCGGACGCTCATCGCGATGATCGGCGGCCTCGCGGCGGTCCTGCTTGGCATCGTGAGCCAGCAGCGGGCGTTCGCCGCAGTTGACCTCAACGTCATCTTCCTGCTGGTCGGGATGATGGTGATGGCGGCGGTCTTGGCCGAGACCGGCTTCTTCGACTGGCTGGCCATCCGCTCCGTCCGCCTGTCCAACGGGCACCCGATCCGCCTGCTGCTGATCCTTGCGGTGGTGACGGCCGTGGTCTCCGCGTTTATCGACAACGTGACCACCGTGGTGCTGATGACGCCCGTCACGCTGTCCGTGGCCAAGCGCCTGGACATCTCGGCCAAGCCCTTCCTGATCTCGTCGATCTTCGCGTCCAACATCGGCGGCACAGCAACGCTGATCGGCGATCCGCCCAACATCCTGATTGGCACGGCCGCCGGGCTTGGCTTCGACGCGTTCCTCGTGAACCTGCTGCCCGTCATCATCTTGGTCTTCATCGCGTTTGCCGGGATCATGTGGCTCTCGTTCCGTCACCAGCTCCGGGTGCCCGATGAGCGGCGGCTCCTGGCCGTGGAGCGGACCGAGGAGAAGGCCATCAAGGACCGCCCGCTGATGATCCGGGCGCTCGTGGTGACCGGTCTCACAATCGTTGGCTTCCTGCTGCACTCGGTTATCCACGTGGAGCCCGCCACGCTTGCCCTGCTGGGCGCCGCCGTCCTGATGCTGATTGGCGGCTTGAACGTGCACCGGACGCTCAAGGAGATTGAGTGGTCCACGATCTTCTTCTTCGTGGGCCTCTTCATCCTGGTTGAGGCGCTGATTGACGTTGGGATCCTCCAAGGCGTCGCAGAGGAACTGGCCAAGATTGCCAACGGCAATGCGGGTGTCGCCACCATCGGGATCCTGTGGATCTCGGCAGGTGTGTCCGCCATCGTGGACAACATCCCATACACGGCCACTGCCATCCCCGTCGTGAAGCACCTGGCCCTTGGCGGGATCCCGGCCGAACCAATGTGGTGGGCGTTGTCGCTTGGAGCGTGTCTTGGCGGCAACCTCACCATCGTGGGCGCGTCGGCAAACGTCGTGGTGGCCAACATCTCTGAGCGCGCCGGCGACCCCATCCGCTTCTCAGAGTTTGCGAAGTACGGCTCCGTTGTGGTGCTGGCCTCGATGGTCATCTGCACCGGCTACCTGTGGGTGCGCTACCTGATCTGACCCGGCGGGTCCTGACCCGTGCCGCGCGTCCCAGCTCCGCGCCGGCTCCGCCACCCGCCAGACAGGACGAGCCGCCAGACATGACGAGACCCCTCCGGTGAGGGAGGGGCCTCGCGCCAGGTTCAGCGTGCCAACCGGGGGACCCGGCCGGGCGGTTGCCTGATCAGGGGCTACTCGACGCTCTTCTTGCCGAGCGCCATGGTCAGGACGTAGTGCAGGGCGCCCGCGACAACCAGGCCGACAACCCAGCTGTAGTTCGCCAACTGGTGGAACAGGTCCACGTCGATCAAGCCCTTGGGCAGGATCGGCGGCACGGGGGCGCCGCCGATGGCGAAGAAGATGCCCACGACCAGGGAGACGATCGCGATCCAGTTGAAGCCGGACGCGTACTTGTAGGCGCCGTCCTTGCGGTACAGGTCAGCCAGCTTGAGGTTGGTCTTGCGGATGAACCAGTAGTCCACGATGAGGACGCCCGCGATGGCGCCGGTGGCGCCGCCGTAGGTGCCAAGCCACACCCAGATGTACTGGTTGGGATCGCTGAGCAGGTTCCAGGGCTGCAGAAGGATGCCCAGGACGCCCGTGATGATCCCGCCCATCTTGAATGTGATCTTGCTGGGCCACAGGTTTGAGAAGTCATAGGACGGGCTCACGACGTTGGCGGCCACGTTGGTGGTCAGCGTTGCGAGCGCGAGGGCGGCGAGCATGATGAGCAGCAGGATGGGGTTGTCCAGCTTGCCCGTGAGCTCAACCGGATCCCAGATGGCCTTGCCGAAGACCACGACCGTGGCGGACGTCGTGATGACGCCAACAAGCGGGAAGAGGGTCATCGTGGTGGGCAGGCCGAGGGCCTGGCCGTAGGCCTGCTCCTTCTGGCTCCGCCCAAACCGGGTGAAGTCAGGCATGTTGAGCGACAGCGTGGACCAGAAGGCGATCATGCCCATGAGCGAGAGCGGGAACATGCCCCAGAACTCGCCCTCCTTGGTGCCGGGCGTCGAGACGACCGGACCAAGACCGCCAGCCTGGATGACCAGCATGAGCATCAGGCCAAGGAACACGACGATCAAGAACGGGGCCGCCCAGTTCTCGAA
>CAIXZV010000078.1 GCA_903924005.1 uncultured Chloroflexota bacterium
AGCTGATCCGACCTTTGGCCTGGCTGCTGCCGCTCTGGCACGGGGTCGACCTTGGCCGCGCGCTTGCGCTGGGCACGGTTGGCGAGGACCCGATCCGCCACCTTGCCCACGTGGTGATCCTGGCGGCGATTGCCGTGCTGGGCACCGTCTGGATGCTGCGGACGTTCCGGCGGCAGCTGGAGGGGACGCGATGACGTCGCTCCCGCAGATCGGCACGCTTGGCCCGCTGGGTCGCATCTTCCCGGTTCGGCTGGGCGGGCGGCGCTCGCTGCTGCTGGTGGAGCGCAACCTCTACATCTACCGCAGCTCCTGGACCGTGATCCTGTCCGGGTTCTTCGAGCCGCTGTTCTACCTGCTGTCTGTGGGCCTGGGCATCGGCGGGATGATCGGCACCGTCACCGGACCGGACGGCTCGCAGATCCCGTACGCGCTCTTCGTGGCGCCGGCCCTGCTGGCGACGGCGTCGATGAACGGGGCGATTGCCGAGTCCACGATCAACTTCTTCCACAAGCTCAACTACGACAAGGTGTACGACGCGATCCTGGCCACCCCGGTCGCGCCGGGCGATGTGGCGCTGGGCGAGATCGGCTGGGCCGTGATGCGGGCCACGCTCTACGGCTTCGGCTTCATGGTCGTGCTGCTGGTGATGGGCCTGTTCAAGTCACCGCTGGTTGTCTTGGCTGTGCCGGTCGCCACGCTCCTGGCGTTTGCGTTTGCCGCGGTTGGGATGGCGTGCACGACGTGGATGCGCTCCTGGCAGGACTTCGACCTCGTCAATCTGGTTGTGCTGCCGCTGTTCCTCTTCTCGGGCACGTTCTACCCCATCAGCGTCTACCCGGAGCCGCTGCGCATCTTCGTGATGGCCACGCCGCTCTGGCAGGGAATCGACCTGATCCGCGCGCTTGTCACGGGCGTCATCGAGCCGTCCACGCTGTGGCATGTGGTGTACCTGGTGGCGATGAGCCTGATCGGGCTGTACGTGGTGTCGCGCCGGCTGGACAAGCTGCTGCGCAAGTGACCTCCGCCTGTCCGGGCTGCGGCGCGGAGCTGCCGATTCTTGTGAACGGGGCGACGCACGAGTACGTCGGCGCGTCCTCGGCCTGCTGGACGCGGTTTGCCGAGTTGTCGGCCACGTTGCCGCCCGCGCCGCTCCGCCGGCTCGTCACGGACGCGTACATGGTCCAGCACCCGGGCGTGCCCGAGCGGCGGGCGATCCAATCGGTCGGTCTGCACCTCGTCGCGCTGTGTCTCGTGCTGGAGCACGGGTTGCCGGCCGAACAGCTCTCGGCGACGCTCCAGCGGATCCTCGTCCGGCCGCCCGCGTGGCGCTGGCTGGACCCGCCCGTCCCCAACGGCACCATCACGATCCACGAGGTGGCGGGCGCTGCCGATATCGACGCCTACGTCCGCAGCGTCTGGCAGGCCTGGGTTCCGCATCGGGCGCAGGTGGAAGCGTGGGCTGCGGCGGCGGTGGGACGATAGCGCCGCATCTGGGCATCACCGCATCATGATGCTAAGATGTGGCATGGCGAAGGTGCGCACAACCCTGACGATTGACGCCGACGTCCTGAGGGCCGTGAAGATCCGCGCCGCCCGGACCGGCAAGGGCGACAGCGATGTGATCGAGGAGGCGCTCCGGCGGGACCTCGGGATCAACCTGCTGGAGCAGATTTGGGCTGCCAACGACATGGACGAGGCCGACGCGATGGCGCTCGCGCTCGAGGCCCAGCACGCCGCGCGTTCCTAGGCAGCGCTGGTGCTGCGCGTCGTCCTGGACGTCAACGTCCTCGTCTCGGCGCTTCTCTCGCCGGCGGGGACCCCGGCCCGCCTGCTGCGGGCGTGGCGGGCGGCGCGGTTCGAGCTCGTGGTGTCGCCTGCGCTGCTCGCCGAGCTGACGCGCACGCTGGCCTACCCGAAGCTCGCCGCGCGCGTCACCCCGGAGCAGGCCACCGCGTTTATCGCTTGGCTGGCCGGCGACGCCCACCTGGTGGCCGATCCCGAGACGCCCGCGCCCATCGTCTCCCCAGACCCGCTCGATGCCTATCTGCTGGCGCTCGCCGCGTCCCAGCGCGCAATGCTGGTGACGGGCGATGTGGCGCTGGCCGATCTGGGTCGAACCTTCCCGGTCCGCACGCCTGCGACGCTGCTGACCCTGCTCGGCGAAGATGATGGCAAATAGGACTCAGGACGATATTCGTCCGCGCTCGTGGGTCACCCAGTCCTGACGGCACTACCTGACCCTGTATTGGGGCAAACCCAGGGCCGGACGTTGTCGAAAAGGCTGCTCAGTTCTAAATGACACAAACCGGTCCGGGTAGGATCGGGGGGATGCCGAAGCCAGCCACCGCAACCGTCGCCGCAGTCGCGACCGCCGCCCGCACCCTGTCCGAGCTCGACGCCGCCATCGAGGCCTGCCGCGCCTGTCCGCGTCTGGTCGCATGGCGCGAGGAGGCGGGGCGCGTCAAGGTGGCCCGCCATCGCAACGACGAGTACTGGGCCAAGCCCGTCCCGGGTTTCGGCGATCCCGACGCGCGCGTGGTGCTGATCGGCCTCGCCCCCGGCGCCCACGGCTCCAACCGCACAGGGCGCATGTTCACGGGCGACGCCTCGGGCGACTTCCTGTTTCCGGCGCTCCACGCGACGGGCTTCGGCAGCCAGCCCGACGCCCGGCGCAGAGGCGATGGCCTAGAGCTCCGCGGGTGCCGCATCGTGTCGGCCGCCCGGTGCGCCCCGCCCGCCAACAAGCCCACGCCAGACGAGCTGGCCCGCTGCCTCCCATTTCTCGACCGTGAGCTGCAACTGCTGCCGAACGCGCGCGTCCTGGTGGCGCTGGGGTCCATCGGCTGGGATGCGGCGATCAAGACGCTCGCCGCCCTCGGCCACGCAACGCCCAAGCCAAAGCCCAAGTTTGGCCACGGCGCGGAGGCCAAGATCGGCCCGTACACGCTGCTGGGCACCTACCATCCAAGCCAGCAGAACACGTTCACCGGCAAGCTGACCCAGCCGATGCTCCGCGCGGTCTTCGCCCGCGCAGCTGACCTGGCGGCGCGTTGATCGCCGAGTATCGTTACCCGCAGTTGCTGGCCAGTCGGGCGCAGATTGGCCGCGTCAAGCTAGCGAGCGGGGACGATGTTCCGACGCCTATTCGGCAAACAGCCGCAGTACCACGCAGGCGATCTCCAGGTGATCGACAACCTGCGGAAGTACGGCGCCGATCTGCGCAAGCCCCGCGACACCGTCCACTACCTCTACTTCCCGACAGAGTCCGCAGCTGAACAGGCCGCAGCCCGGGTCCGGCCGCTCGGGCTTGTTGGCAAAGTCGAGCCGTCTGCCACCGGGAGCAACTGGTGTCTGAGGGCGAACCACGACCTCGTAGTGAACCCGGACTCGATAACTGCTGAGCGACGGGCCTTGGAAGAGATTTGTGCCTCGCTTGGCGGTGACTACGACGGCTGGGAGGCGGCGGTCTAGCGAGATGCGCCGAATCGCCCTGCTGGGCCTCGTCTGGACCGCTGTCGTCCTCGTAGGGCTGCTGCTCGTTCCGTGGGACCTGCCAGCGGTGCCATGCGCACGGCTCGTCGGGGCGTCGGCGGCGTGCCTCGCCCAGCTCGCGGAGCGCAACGACCGTGCTTGGTGCACGCAGACGCTGCCGTCGATTGCAGTAGGGATCGGCGGGTACGCTGTCTTGGCCCTGCTTGCGATCCGATACAACCACCGAACCCGAGGCTGACACCATGCGCCGTTTCGCCATCTATGCCCTGGTCTGGACCGTCTTCGCCATGGACGGCCTCCAGGGCCAGCTGGCCGAGGCGAGCAACCAACCGTGGTGGCTACAGGCGATGCCGATCATCCTCCTGACCATCGCGGGCTACGCCCTGATCGCCGTGCTGGCGGTCCGCCAACGCCGCAGGATCGCGAGCGCGCCGGCGGCTGAGGCAGGGCTAACTGGGCCGGAGCCGCGCGTCCCGTAAACTTCGGCCACCTATGGCACAGGAACGCAGCTTCTACGAGACCCTTGGCGTTGAGCGCACCGCGACGGACGCCGATATCAAGCGCGCCTTCCGCAAGCTCGCCCAGCAGTGGCACCCCGACGTCAACAGCGACCCGGAGGCCCACGGACGCTTCACGGAGATCAACGAGGCCTACCAGGTCCTCTCGGATCCGCAGAAGCGCCAGCAGTACGACATGTTCGGCCGGGCCGGTGTCAGCGGCGCCGGCGGGGCGGGCGGCGGGAGCCAGGACCCCTTCGGCCAGGCCGGCTTCGGCGGCTTCTCGGACATCTTTGACGCGTTCTTCGGCGGCGCGATGGGCGGCCAGCAGCGTCGCGCCCGCGCCCAGGCGGGTTCAGACCTCAGATACGACCTGCGGATCACCTTCGCGGAAGCCGTTCTGGGCACCGAAAAGGAGATCGAGTTCCCGGTCCTGGGCCGCTGCGACCCGTGTCAGGGCACCGGCGCCAAGCAGGGGAGCACGCCCGTCCAGTGCGCCCAGTGCCAAGGCCGCGGCGAGATCCGCCAGGTCCGCCAGACGATGCTGGGCCAGATGGTCAACGTCACGGCGTGCCCGCGGTGTCGCGGCGAGGGCCGGACCGTGGACAGCCCGTGCGAGGCCTGCCGCGGCGAGGGCCGCACGGAGCGGAAGCGCTCGCTCCGCGTGAACATCCCCGCCGGCATCGACGAGGGCCACCAGGTCCGCCTCACCAACGAGGGCGAGGTTGGCCCGCGCAATGGCCCGCCGGGCTCGCTATACGTGGCCGTGCACATCGCGGAGCATCCGCAGCTGACGCGCGAAGGCACCGAGCTCTACTACGAGGCCGAAATCTCCATTGCGCAGGCCGCGCTTGGCACCAAGATCGCCGTGCCCATGGTGGAGGGCGAGCCCGTGGATGTTGAGATCAAGCCCGGCACGCAGCCCGGCACCGAGATCAAGCTCCGCGGCAAGGGCGTCCCGCACCTGCGCCGCCAGAACGCGCGCGGCGACATGCACGTGATCGCCACGGTGGTGGTGCCCTCAAAGCTGAGCAAGAAGCAGCGGGAGCTGCTGGAGCAGTACGCCCACGAGTCTGGCGAGACCGTGGCCCCGGCGGGTCTCCGCGAGAAGCTGGGTCTGTGACGGCCGCTGCCGCGGACCCGCTAGAAGGTCTAGACCTTGCCGCCGCGGCCGCCGCGAAGGACTCCTGGCTGGAGCTTGCGGTGGCGGCCGATCACGAAGCTGTTGAGGCCGTCTCCGAGATCCTGTCGCGCGCCGCACCGGGCGGGTCGTCGGTGGAGCCCGCGTACGAGCTGGTCGAAGACGGGCTGGCCGCCAAGATCGACTTTGCCAGGCCGGCCATGGTCCGTGCGCACCTTCCCATCCTGGACGTCGCCGCCGTCCGCGCCGCGGTTGCCCGGGCGGATCGCGAACTGGGGCATCTCCAGGCCTTTGGCCTTCGGCCCATTGGCGATCTGACCTGCCGAATTGTCCACGAGGCCGATTGGGCAAATGCCTGGAAGAAGCACTTTCCGGTGCTGCGGATTGGCCGGCGGATCGTCATCCGGCCCACGTGGCGTCACCACAAGCGCCAGCCTGACGATGTGGTGCTGGCGCTGGATCCGGGCATGGCGTTTGGCACGGGGCTGCACCCCACCACGCGACTGTGTCTGGCGTCGCTGGAGTCCATCGCGGACCGCGGCGAGCTGGCTGGCGCGAGGGTGATCGACGTAGGGTCAGGCTCCGGCATCCTCGCGATTGCCGCGGCGATGCTTGGCGCCAAGTCCGTCCTGGCGGTGGACGTGGACCCGATTGCGGTCCAGGCGTCGGCCGCCAACGCGCGCCGCAACAAGCTGGTGCGCAAGATCCGCGTCCGCGAGGGGTCGTCACCGTCAGGCGAGGGCCCGTTTGACGTGGTGCTCGCGAACCTCATCGCGTCCTTGCTGGTGCTGCTGGCCGATGGCCTTGTTGCGGACCTGCGCCCGGGCGGCACGCTGCTGGCGTCGGGGATCTTTGTGAACCGCGAGGCCGAGGTGGTGGCCACGTTTGAGTCGCGCGGGCTGTCCGTTGCGCACCGACTCGCCGAGGGCGACTGGGTTGCCCTGGAGATCCGCCGCCCGGCATGACGCGTTTGTCCGCGCCTGAGCTGCTCGACTACCGGACCACGCTGGCCACGCCGGCCTCCACGGTGACGGGCGACCTGCGGGTGCTGCGCGGGCTGGGCCGCGACGTGCTGATCTGGCTGCCGCCGAGTGCGCTCACCAGCGGCCGTCGATACCGGGTGCTCTACCTGTTTGACGGCCAGAACGTGTTTGACGCTGCCACGAGCAACTCAGGCGAGTGGGGCGTGGACGAGACGCTGACCGAACTTGCGGCCGAGGGGCTCGAGCTGATTGCGGTCGCCGTGCCCAACGCCGGTGTTGGTCGCTTCTACGAGTACACGCCGTATCGCGGCCCGGGCGGCGTCTGGGACATCGGCGGCGGCGGGCGCGATCTGCTGCGCTGGATGGCTGACGTGGTGAAGCCTGCCGTGGATGCGCTGCTGTCGACGGATGCGTCGCGCGAGGCAACCGGGATCGCGGGCTCGTCGCTGGGCGGGCTGATGACGGCCCTGGCTGCGGCGGAGTTCGGCGACGTGTTCGGTCGCTTCGGCATCTTCAGCCCGGCCATCCCCGGCGGTCAGGCGTTCTTCTTGCGGGGCCTCCGCTCGGCGCGGCCGATGCCGCTGCGCGCCTATGTGGACATCGGGCTGCTGGAGTCGGCCGAGGTGGCCTCCGATCCGGCCCGAAGCCGGTGGAAGCGCACCTACCCACGGGATGCCTTCCGGGTGCGCGACGCGCTGGTCAGCGCCGGGCTCCGCGAACCGGACACGCTGCGGCTTGTGCTGGACCCGGACGGCATCCACCACGAATCGTCGTGGCGCCGCCGGTTCCCCGACGCGGTGCGCTTCCTGTTCGACGTACGCTGAGGGCATGACCCAGCGACAGCCTCTCGTCCTCGGCCCCCTAACGGCAGCGCCCGGCACACGCGCCACCGGTCTCGTCCCCGTGCACCTCGGGGAGGGGATCGTCGTCTCGCTGCCCGTGGTGCTCATCAGCGGCGCCAAGCCCGGCCCGCGGGTTGCGGTGACTGCGGGGATCCACGGCGCGGAGTACGTCTCCATCGCCGCGCTGCGCCAAGTTGCGCTGCACCTGGACCCAGCGGACGTCCACGGCGAGCTGGTCGCGGTCCTCACCGCCAACACCGCCGCCTTCGCCGCGCGCGCCATCTACGTCAACCCGGCGGACGGCCGCAACCTCAATCGCCAGTTCCCCGGCGATCCGGCGGGCTCGCCCACGCAGCGGCTGGCGCGCTGGCTGACCGACAACGTCATCGCCGGGTCGGCCGTCTTTGTGGACATGCACTGCGGCGACATGAACGAGGCGCTGGTCTCGTTCACCGGGATTGAGGACACAGGCAACGCCGCGGTTGACGCCCGAAGCCGCGAGCTGGCCGACGCCTACGGGCTGCGCTATCTGCTGATTGGCCCGTCGCCCGGGACGACGACAACGGCCGCCGCCACGCTGGGCATACCCGCGGTGCTGGCCGAGGTTGGCGGGCAGGGCCGCTGGCCGGCCGATGACGTGGCGCTGCACGCGGCCGGGTTCCGGCGGCTGCTGCACGCGGCTGGCCTGCTGCCGAACGCTGCCGACGAGCCCGAAGCGCCCCGCTTCGCCACCGAGGTCCTCCCCACGGAAGCCTGGATGCGCGCGACGGCCACTGGCTACTGGCACCCGGCCGTCGAGGTGGGCCAGCGCGTGACCCGCGGCGCGGTGGTGGGCGAGGTGCAGGACGCGTTTGGCGCCGTGCTGGAGCGGCCCGAGGCACCCGTCGACGGCGTCGTCATCTTCCTCGTCAGCTCCCTGGCGATGAACGAGGGTGATCCGCTGCTGGCGCTCGCCGGATAGCCACCGCGACGGGCGCATACTTTCCTTGAAAGGTCGTGCCCAATGGAGATGCTCAGGGGCCCTGTCGATCGGCGGCTCTGGCTTATCACCGTCGTGTCCATCGTCGCGATCGCGGGGATCGGCATCCTCGTTGCCCGCAACCTGCCGGGCCACGCCGCTTCCCCAATCGGCCTGCGTCTCGCTGCGGCCGTGATCGTCACCGTCTTCGCCGCGGGCGCTAAGGTCCTCATCGGGCAGCGAGCCGCTGCCGTGGCCGGCGTGGTGGGCACCCTGATCGCGGTCGTCCTGCTGATCGCGCTCGCGTAGTCGTTGGGGGGGTCGCCCGTTGCGCGCCAGACTGCTCATCATCGGCATCGCGACTCTCTTGGTTGTCGGCTGTGCCGCGCCCGGACCACCCGGGCCGGTGGGCGAACCGCCGACGCCCGGCTGCCCCAACACATCTTGGGACTCGTATCGGGGCATGACCGATCTGGCCGTGCCGCCCGGCCTGACGATCACCTCCAGTGCGACCTCGCGGACCGGCGTCACCGTGAGGAACACGGCCACAAAGCCGTGGACTGTCCTTGTTGTGTGGTGGTCGAACATGATGTGTTTTGGATGGTCCGGCACCGAGGGGACGTACGCGACCATCGTGGCTGGCTCCGCGCAGGATCTCGCCGTGAAGGACCCGGGGTTGGGTGCGATGGAGTCGAGGATCGGCGTGGAGTTCTGGGATCACGCGCCTGACCAGGCTTCGCCCGGCCCCGCCGCGGGGTTCGGCTGGGTGGAGGTTCCGCAGCCGAGCGCCTCGAACTGACCCCGCGGATAGGGCCGCCCCGCCGCACGCGTGTTTCGGCAGCCCCGGTTAGGCTCCGCACATGAGCAGACCAATCCTCGCCGACGCCTTCGCCCACCACGTGTGGGCATCCCTCCTCGTGATCGACGCGTGCGCCGCGCTGCCGCCAGAGCAGCTCCAGACCACCGTGCCCGGCACGTTTGGCAGCATCCTCGACACCGTGCGCCATCTCGTTGGTTCGGACGTCTCGTACTTGGAGCTGCTCTCGGGCGGCGAAGTCGCAGCCATCGATGAGGAGACGATGGACCTGCCCGCACTGCGCGCCGCGATGGAGGCCACCGGCTCCGTCTGGGCGAAGGTTGTGGCGGGCGACCTGGACCCGGATCAGCAGTTGACCCGCACCCGCGACGACGGCTCCACGTCAACGGCACCACTTGGCATCCGCCTGGCGCAGGTGGTCCACCACGGCACCGACCACCGCTCCCAGATCAGCACCGCGCTCACCACGCTTGGCGTGACCCCGCCGGAAATCGACGTCTGGGATTTCGCAGCGTCGGAAGGTCGGCTCAAGGACACGCCGCTCGCTTGACCCTCGCTGATCGTCAGGATAACCTGACGATCAATGACGAAGCCAGCCGCGACTCCAGATCTTGAGAGACTCGCTGACGTCGAGCGCCAGATGAGTGCGCTTGAGGCCGAGCGGGTGCGTCTTATGGCCGAGGCGCAGCGGCAAGGCGCCTCTTGGGAGGCAATCGGTGCTGCAATCGGCACCACGAAGCAGTCAGCGTGGGAGACATACCACGTTGAGGTGCGCCGGATCCACGAAGCGGCAGCAGACTACGTAGGGACCGCGGAGGAGGCGCTGCTCGATAGCGCCGCTGTGAGCCTCAGCAGCAGTCGTGCCCGGCGCCGGCGGCGCTAACAGGCTGCGTGTTCTGCCTGACGCGATGGTGATCGCGGCAGGTCTGACCAGCCGCAAGGAGCCGGCGTCGTATTCGCGGCGTCTCGTGAGTGCGATCTTCGACGGGCTGGTCGAGGTTGTCCTCACCACGACGCTCCTTGAAGAGGCACGGGGCGTGCTACTTGACGCAGGGTTTGTAGGCAATCTCCCGCGGCCAGTGGCGGACGCGCTGCTTGACGCCCTACAGGCAGCGGCGGTGGCCTGTATCAACGATGAGGCTGCGATCCCGTCGAGGCGCTGCGCGGACCCCGATGACGACTACCTCGTCGACGCCGCTCTGATGACTGGGTCGATGCTCGTCAGCCGCGACGACAGGGCGCAGTTCAGTCTGGTTGCGGGGCTAGATTCTGGCCGGCCGGGCACCGCGCTCCGCCGAGCGGGTCTATTGGACGCGGAGCCGCCGCCCGCCAGACCCGGCCGCCGACCGACGCTGCGCTACGATCGGCCCGATGCCGTCCACATCTGCCGCACCGCGAACCGGCGTGCCCCGCACGGCCGCCATCGTCAACCTCGGCTGCAAGGTCAACCAGTCCGAGATGGAGGGCGCTGCCCGGCTCCTGCGCGAGGCGGGCATCCCGCTGGTGGACGCGGACCGCGCGGCCGATCTGTACCTGGTCAACACCTGCACGGTCACCTCCGTTGCCGATGAGAAGTCTCGCGCCGCCGTCCGCCGCGCCCGCCGCGCCAACCCGGATGCGCGTGTCGTGGTCACCGGCTGCTCCGTCCAGGTGGACCCGGAGATGTACGCCCGGGTTGACCCGCGGGCCAGGCTTATCGGCAACGACGAGAAGGCCGCGTTCCTCGCGGAGCTGGAGGCGCTGGTGGGACTGGGCGATCCCGATGCCGACCACGCGCACGCGCCGCTGTCGGCAGCCCTGCCCACGCTTTCCGGCGTGGAGGCGGACACCCACACCCACGGCATCGACGGCATCGACGACGACCGCATCTCCGTTGAGCGCACGCGGGCCTTCGTCAAGGTGCAGGACGGCTGCTCCTTCCACTGCACCTACTGCATCATCCCGCGCGCCCGGGGCGACGAGCGCAGCCTCACGCCGGACGCGGTCCTCGCCGATGTCCGCCGGGCCTTGCACGCTGGTCACCGCGAGATTGTGCTGACCGGCATCAACATCGGCACGTATGACGGCGGCTGGTCTGAGCGCGGCGCCCGCGGCTCGCACACCGCGGCCACCCTCACCCTCGCCGGTCTGGTCCGCCGGATCCTGCGCGAGACCGAGGTGGAGCGCATCCGCCTCAGCTCCATCGAGCCCCAGCATGTGGATGACGAGCTGCTGGCCGCCTGGACCGATGGCGCACCGCGCACGCTGCCGCACGTGCACCTGCCGCTGCAGAGCGGTGACGACGGCGTGCTGCGCCGGATGGGTCGCCGATATGCATCCGATGACTACGCCCGCGTGGTGGAGCGGGTGCGCGCGGCGATCCCCGGCGTGGCGCTCCACGCGGACGTCATCGCTGGTTTCCCAACCGAGGACGACGAGGCTGCTGCCCGCTCGCTGGCGTTCATCCGCAGCCTGGAGCCCGCTGGCCTCCACGTGTTCCGCTACTCCGCGCGCCCCGGGACGCCCGCTACACGCATGACCGGCCAAGTGGACGAGCGCACCCGCAAGACCCGCGCAGCCGAACTCCTGGCCCTCGCCGCGGAATCGCGCGCCGCCTTCGCCCGCCGCAGCCTTGGCACCACGACGCGTGTGCTGATCGAGACCCAGCTGCCAGACGGCCGCTGGATCGGCCACGCCGACGACCACGTCGTCACCGCGGTCCGCGCCACAACCGCCGCCGCGGGCGACGCGACTGACCTCGAGAATGCGATGCTCACCGTGCGCCGGGCATCCGTTGACCCGGACCAGCCCGATCGCGTCGGCGCGGATATCCTCGCCATCGATCCGGCGCCGCGCCAGCTTCGCCCAACCCTCGCCGTGCTCGGAGGGGCTCATGCCCGCTGACTGCCTGTTCTGCAAGTTTGCCGCCGGGGACATCCCCGTGGCGAAGCTGCACGCAGATGACCTCGTCTACGCCATCCGCGACATCAACCCGCAGGCGCCCACCCACATCCTGCTGATCCCCGTGGCGCACGTGACGTCCGCGGCGGACCTGGGCGAAGCTGATGCCGCAATGCTTGGCCGGATGGCTTCGGTGGCTGCCGCGCTGGCGAAGGCAGACGGCCTTGAGAACGGCTGGCGCATGGTGACGAATGTCGGGCCCGATGCCGGGCAGTCTGTCCGACACCTGCACTACCACCTGCTTGGCGGGCGGTCGATGACGTGGCCTCCCGGATGACCGAGTCAACTGAGCCCGTCGGCGGGCCGAAGACACGTCGCGGCGGGCCGCCTGCCTGGGTGGCCATCCTCGCGGTCGGCAGCATGCTGATTGCCGTGCTGCTCATCGTCGCCCAGGCCCTCGGCATCGGCGGCCAGCTCCCCGGTGTCGGCGCAACGGTGCCGCCCGCCGGCGCGGCCTCGCAGCAGGCGCACGACTTTGTCAAGGCCGCGCTGGAGGGGGCGAACTTCCAAGTGCAGGACCCGCTCACCGCGTATCGCCCGGGTGAGTCTCCCGCGCTCATCGGCGTGCCGCGGCGGCTGGTTCAGGCCGTGTTGCCCTCGGATCCCACAGGCGGCTATGTCGTGATCTACGAGTTCGCCGGCGCAAACGAGGCGGACGCCGCGGGCCGGGGCTTCCTCGCGTACCTCCACGCCGGCACCGGCGCCATCCAGTACCCGGCCGACGAGCAGTTCGTCCTGCGCCGCATCGGCAGCACGCTGGTGTTCTTCGCCTGGTCGCCCGCCGTGTCTCCGGACCCGGAGGTGGCGCGCATGGCCGCGACCCTCCAGAACGTGGGCAACCCGCTCACCGGCGGCCAGTAGGCGGTCAGAGCACATGAGCGTCACGTTCCGCGTCGCCATCCACTCCGAAGGGCCAAACGCCACGGGCATCCGCGTGCCCCTGGACGTCATGGCTGCCCTCGACACCCGCAAGCGCCTGCAGGTTGTCGCGACCATCAACGGCCACAGCTACCGCTCCACTGTGGTTCCGTACAACGGGGAGCCCGCGATGCTCCCGCTCTCGGCCGCCAACCGGATGGCAGCCGGCGTCAAGGCGGGCGAGGAGATCGAGGTGACCCTCGAGGTGGACAACGAGCCCCGCGAGGCCGAAGTGCCGCCCGAGCTGGCCGAGGCGCTGGCCGCCGATCCTGTGGCCGACGCCTTCTTCGAGACGCTGAGCTACAGCAACAAGCGCATCTTCACGCTGAACGTGGAGGGGACCAACAACCCTGAGACCAAGGCACGCCGCGTCGCCAAGGCGATTGAGCTGCTGCGCGAGGGCCGCGTCCGCTAGCGCCAGCCGGGCCTACTGCATGAACCCGTAGTAGAACTCGCCGGTCTGCGCGTCAAACAGCTCGCCCGCCAGCGTGTAGACGGTTGTCGATACCGGCGCACCGGAGGGCTCGCCCATCGGTCCCTTCTGGTTGATGGCGAAGAGCACCACCCAGACATCGCGCGCCGCGCCAGCAGGTATGACGCCCGCCTTCGTGATCAGCACGCCCGCCGGAGCCCTACTCAGCCCCAGGTCCACCTGCGCGAGCTGGATGGCGCGCTCGCGCGTGATCGGGAAGGCGGGCACCAGCCACGACGGCGCGTCGGTCACGTCCGTGGACGCGAAGATGTGCTCCCTGGCCATGGACTCCGAAGACAGCAGCTGCGGCCGCAACACCCCATGGCCTGCGGCGTATAGGCCGCCGCCCGCAATCGCCACCGCGGCTGCCAGCGCCACCAAGGACACGAGCCATCGTCGCCGGCCATTCGCCTTCATGGTCTTACCCCCGTTCAATCGACTAGCGCGCTTCGCTGATACGTCGCCCGCTCCAGCCACGCCGGGTTCACCTCAACGCCCCAGCCAGGTCCGGCCGGGATCGAAACACTGCCGTCCGAAACCGCAAACGGGTCGCCCAAGAAAAGGCCTTCCTGCCAGGGGTAGTAGTCGGGCCCCTCAATCGACAGCTCGAGATAGCGGCCCGCGTTGGGGATGGCGCCCAGCAGGTGCATTGTGCACACGGTGACCAGCGACAGGTTGGCGCTGTGCGGGGTCACGGGGATCCCGGCCGCCGCGGCCATCGCCACCACCCTGAGCGTCCGCCCGATGCCGCCCATGTACATCACGTCGGGCTGCACCACGTCCACTGCCCGCATGTCGATCATCCGCTGCCACGTGGCCAGGTCCCAGTCCTGCTCGCCGCCCGTCACGGCCACGGAAAGCGCCTCGCTCACCTCGCGCGTGTCCTCCAGCTGCCAGTAGGGGACCGGCTCCTCGTAGTGCTCGATGCCTTCGGCCTCCAGCAGGCGGCCCACCTCGATGGCGCGACGGACGGAGAACCCGCTGTTCGCGTCTACCAGCTTGGCAATCCCGTCGCCCAGCGCCCGGGCAACCACCGGCACCACGTCCTCGGTCCGGCCGGGCCACTCGTCGATGTCGCGCCCGCACTCCGCGGCCACGCGCCACTTGAAGGCGTCAAACCCAAGCTCGTCACGGAGTCGGACGAAGCGGGCGGCCTCATCGGCCGGCGTGATGTCGCGCTTCATTGATGACGCGTAGGCGCGGAGCCGCCTCGGCGTCCCGCCCAGCAGCTCCACAACGGGCTTGCGCTCGATCTTCCCGCGCAGGTCCCACATCGCCGTGTCCAGCCCGGCAAGCGCCCGACACCGATACGAGCCCGGGTACTTGTGCTCGCGCTCCTGGATGCGCTCCACAAGCTCGTCAATCACAAGGGCGTCCGCCCCCAGCGCCCACGGGGCAACCTGGCGGTGGAAGACCTGCGCCGTGATGTCGGCGTTGTAGGTGGAGGTCTGGCCCCAGCCCACGGCACCGCTGTCGGTGGTCAGGCGGACAAAGCAGACAAACTCGTTGGAGAAGGTCTCGAGGCTGGCGATCTTGGGCATGGCGCCATCCTATGCGCCCTGGGTCACCGGGAGCGCCTGATCCACGGCGGCCCACGCGCGAACCCGGTCGCGCTTCACCTTGAAGGTGTGGGTCCGCGGGAAGTCCGCCTCGGGCCAGAGCCGCCAGCCGGCGATCCGCTGCGAGGGGCCAAGCGTGGCGTTTGCGGTCTTCACCGCGGCGTCAATCTCGCGGCGCAGCGCGGCGGGATCGGCCGTGCCCTCCAGACCCGACGCGGCGCGCGCATCGCCCGGCACCCCGTGCGTGCCCGGGGCCAGCACCACCACCTCAATCCGCCCGGGCGCCGTCTCCACCGCCACGGAGTCGCGGATCCCGGCCACGCGCAACGCGTTCTCCAGGTCCTCTGGGAACACGTTGAAGCCATTGGGCAGGACGATGATGTCCTTCTTGCGACCATGCAGGTGGAGCCGGCCGCGGGCGTCCAGCGCGCCAAGATCGCCGGATCGATACCAGCCGTCCGGCGTGAAGGCATCGGCCGTGGCGGCGCGGTCCTCCCAGTAGCCGCGGAACAGCGTGGCCCCGCGGAACTGGATCTCGCCGTCGTCCGCGATGCGCATCTGCACGGGCGGGGGCGGCCAGCCGACACAACCCAGCGGATGGTCCGCCATTGTGGTGCAGGAGCCAGCGGCCGTTTCGGTGGCGCCGTACCCCTGGAGGACGATGACGCCAAGATCCTCCCAGGCCTGCTGCAGCGCCGGGGGCAGGAACGCGCCGGCGGTGGCGAAGAGACGGAGGCCGCCGCCAAGCTGCTTGTGAACGGATCGGAACAGCAGCCGGCGCGCCCACATCGGCAGCTTGCGCGCCACCAGCCGAAGCCGATTGAAGTTGGCGGTCTGGCCCTGCTTCTCCACCTCGCGCTCAACGCCGCTCCAGAACAGGTCCACCACCTGCGGCACCAGCAGCATCGTGGTGACGCGCTGCTCGCGCATGGCCTCAAAGATGACGCGCGGGTTGCGGCTGCGGACGTAGAGGACATCGGCGCCGATGTCGAGCGCGTAGAACAGGCTGACCGCCTGCTCCAGCAGATGCGACAGCGGGAGCAGCGAGACCATCCGATGCTCCATCGGCGCGATGATCTTGTGGAAGCTCCCCACGCCCGCCAGCACGTTGCCGTGCGAGAGCATCACGCCCTTGGGGTTGCCCGTGGTGCCCGAGGTGAAGACAAGCTCAAACGTGTCGTCGGCTGTCGGCCGCGGCCAGGCGTCAAGCTTGGCCTCCCAGTCGGCGGGGAAGCTGGTGTCGGGATTGGCGCACAGGTCTTCCACAATGGTTGTGGGGAAGGCCTCGAGGCCAACCTCGCGCGGATCCGCGGCGTCTCGGCCGGAGCCGAGGATCAGGTGTCTTGCGCCGGACTTGGCGGCAATCCGCGTGATGGTGTCGGGCGCCATCCGCGCGTCCAGCGGCACGTAGATCAGCCCGGCGCGCATCGCGCCGAAGTAGGCGGCCGGCAGCGCGGGCGTTGAGGGGGACCACGTCAGGACGCGGTCGCCCGTGTTGAGTCCAAGCGCCCGAAGCCGCCATGCGGCGATGCGGCTGCGATGCAGCAACTCGGCGTACGTCCAGCGCAGCAGCGTGCCGTCGTCGCGGCGCAGACCCAGCGCGTTGCGTGACGCAAAGCGGGTGGCGCTGTTCTCGAGGAGATCGAGCAGGGTCTCCATGCTGGGGTGATGGTAGGGGCGTCTGGCACCGCTGGGAAGTGCCGCCGTCCCCGTCACGCCGTTACGGGCCCAGCTTCGCCCCGGGCTTCAGCGTGATCAGCAGCTTCACGGTCTCGCCCGGCGGCACCACGACGTGGGCGCTGCCGACGTCCGCCCAGCCATCGCCCACCACCGATGCCTGCAGCGAGATGGTCCAGCCGCCCGGCGCACATGGCAGCTTGAAGGTCCCGTCGGGCGCCAGGCCCAGACCTGTGCCGCTGCCGCAGTCGCGCCCGTCGTTGATGTCCGGCTTCCAAGCGAGCATCAGCCCGTTCTCGCCCGGCGCCTTCCCGTCAGCGGTCTTGACGGTGGCTTCGATCGTGCCGCGCGGCTGGAGCAGGATCCCGGTCCCGTCGGAATCGACCTTCAGCATGTCGGCGGGCACGCCGTAGTGTGTGAGGATGAGCGCCGTGGCCGCGGGGTTTGCGCTGGAGATCGACAGCACAGTGGCGTTGGTGAAGACGTCCGCGCCCACGCCCGTGGCCTGCGCATCGATGGTGTGCAGCCAATCCCAGTCGGCCGAGATGCGGTCCTGCAGGTCCCGGAGCTGCTTCTCCGAATACTTGACCTGGCGCACCTCCAGCGGTCCGGACGTGTGCAGCAGCGCGAGGATGCCCAGACGATGCTGCGCCGGGTTCGTGGTGAAGAGCGCCACCACGGTGCGGTTGACCTGGTCCTTGAAGAGCCCGCCAAACACGTTCTGCTTGTCCGCGGCATACGCCTGGATCGCGGTCGCCACGGCGTCATAGTCGGACTGGCGCTGGTTGAACTCGGTCGTCTCCTCGGGGAGCATCAGGAAGTCCAGCGGGAACATCTGCGCCCGCGGATCGGCGGCTACACGCAGCACCCATGCCAGATCGGACCGCAGGCCAAATTGCTTGCGCTGGCTGATGGCGTAGGCGATGGCGGGGTCAAGGCTGGCCTGGGCAGAAGGATCGGCCGAAGCTGCCGATGGCGGCGCGGACGGCGAGGCAGCGGGCGTCGCCGCGGGACCGCCCGAACAGGCGCTCACCAGCAGCGCGAGCCCCAGCAGCGACAGCAGCAGTGCGCACGTGCGACCAGCCATGGCATCCCCCAGAAGTGGGCGGCTCCCCCTGAGCCGATGCGCCGAAGCCTACGCCGCGGCCACTCGTCGTGCACGTGCCGCATGGCGCTCCGCCCGGTTGCGCCAGAACCACCAGAAGCCCATCGCCCCGCCGCCGTAGATCGCCACGGACGCAAGCACCGTCCACAGACCGCCCGCGCTTGGATGCGGCTCAAGGCTGCTCACCGGGTAGAGGATCACGTGTGCAAACAGCACCAGACCCAGACCCCAGAGCAGCGCCCAGCGTCGCCGGCTCCACTGGAACAGCGTGGCGCCAGACAGGAAGCGGAGCGGCATGAGGCCGATGGCGGCCGATTCCACCGACCCCACGAAGATCCCCGCCAGCAGCTGGTTGGCGATGGACCCCACCTCGCCGCCGACGATCCCCGTGGCCGGCTGGAACGGGATCCGCAGGATCCACGCGGCAAAGCCCGCGGCCAGCAGGATCACCATGCCGCGCCAGGCCATGCGGCCGTTGTCGTCCTTGGTGAGCGCCGCCTTGAACGTGAAGCCGCCGATGATCCCGTACACATACCCGGGCTGGACGCCTGTGATGCGCGTGATCAGCACGCAGCCAACCGCGAGGCCCAGCGTCCACAGCACCACGCGGACCGAGCCGCCCTCCTTGTACCGGCGGCGCACGTAGAGCTCGCCCGGGATCTGCGAGACGGCCGTGCCGAAGGCGATGGCAAAGAGCGTGGTGAAGAGCGTCCGCGGCGCGCCGTCAAAGGGGAAGCGCGCGTCCAGACACGCGTACAGGACGCCAACCAGCAGCAGGTAGGCGATCAGCCCGCGCCACGTGGTGGACAGCGATGCAACCTGCTTGCCCAGCGCGGCCGCCCCGCCGGACTCAGCCCTGCGCCGCAGCCCGCGCGGCAGCTTTCGTCGGCCCCAGCGCTCAATCAGCGCCCGGTTGGCCGAGAGCGTGCTGTTGAAGATGGGCGTGGGCGCGCCGATGAGCAGCATGATCAGCGACATGATCCCGATGCTGCGGGCGATGTCCTGCGGCGCCAGCGAGATCTGCAGCGGGCTGGGCAGCGCATAGGCGAGCGATGGCGCACCGCCTGCGCCGGTGTCCAGGACGGCCACCGTGTCGGCGCCCGGCATCGTAAGGAAGACGCGCCCGGACGCCGGGTCTGCGGCTGCCGCGGTGATGGTGTCGGTCACCAGGAAGTCGCCGGCCTTGAGGCTGCCGTCGGGCTCGATGCCGAAGAAGCGCGCGCCGCCCGCCCATGTGAGCAGGACCGTGCGGCCGGTAAGCGCGATAGACGCCGGCGGCCCAACGGCGCTGGGCACCCGCCCGCCAGCGGTTAGCGCAGCGGTGCCGATCTGCGTCAGCGCGCCGTCGGAGGCAACGTGCCAAGAAGTCATCTCGGCCGGCTGGGTTGCCACGGTCAGCAGCGCGTGCGTGCCCGGGTCAACGGCCATCGCGGCAATCCCGTACAGGGCGCTTGTCGTTAGGAGGTTGGGTGCGGCGGCGCTGATGGCTATCACCGAGAGGTGTCCCGGCACCACGCCTGGCGTCGCGTCACCCGTGGCCGCAAAGGCGAGTCCCTTGTCGCCGTCGATGGCCAGCGACACGTCACCGCGGTCCAGCGGCAGCACGGCGAGCGTCTTGAGGTCGCGGTCCAGCACCAGGAGCTGTTGGGTGTCCGGCAGCGCAACAAGGATGCGGCCGGTGTTTGGGTCCACCGCGACGGCCGCCGCCGGTGCCGGCAGGGGGAGCGACCGCGAGATCGTGGGCGGGTCTGCCCGGCCGTCCACCACAAGCAGGCGGCAGCCCGTGCCGGCGGTCTCCATGGAGTCCGCAACGTACACGCGCCCGGATCCCGAGTCCGCCGCAAGCGCCGTGGTGCGGCCCTCAACCTGGATCGTGTGCGTCACCACAATCCGCGTCGCGTCCTGCGGTCGCCCGTCGATCACCGTGATCCCGGGGCCCCAGCCGGCCACGAAGACGCGCCCGCGCGGATCGCCCGTGTCGATGGTGGCCATGCTAGGGAAGCGAACCGCCCCGCTCACCACGCGGACAATCGAGCCGTTTGCCGCCGGCGCGGTCTCGGCCGGCCACGTGGGGGAAACAGGGTTGGGCGAGCAGGTGCCCGTGGGACCTAGTGGCTGCGTGGCCGATGGGGTTGGCGCAGGTGCGGCCGTCGGCGAAGCGCCGGGCGAGGAGGCCGCCGACGACGGCGCTGCGCTGTCGCGCGTGAAGTGCTCGGTGCCGCTTCGGCCGTTTGTGTCGCTAAACGTGCCGTCCATCGTGTTGCCGTCGGGCGTCACGTCCAGCTCGGACGTTGCGGTGTAGCTGCCGCCCTTCTGGCGGGACGTGAAGTGGATGTGGAAGCCCGACACGACGCCGTCAAACGTGTAGGAGCCGGCGTTGGCGTCGCCGGACACCACGCCCGTGTTGAAGTCCTCCGTGGTGATGTTGAGCGTGTTGGGGAACGTGCCGATGTCCACCACCGCCACACCGCTCCACTGACCGCGGACATCCACGGGCGCCGCCGCACGCGCCGTCGACATGCCAGGAACGCCGCCGCCAAGCAGCATCACCGCGATCCCAACCGCAACCGCGGCCGTCGCCCCTCGCCCCAACCGGTGCATGCGCAACCCAATCCCTCTCGCGTGTGCGCAGAGCCTATGCGAGTGGGCCAATCGCCGCCCGTCACGTCGGGTTTGGACGGCCGTTGGCGCCACGTCACTGGGGATTGGCGCGGACGGCCGCAGCCCGCAGTTTGACCCTCCCCAGCGCCCCGCGTACACTCCCGCAGCCTGCCGGCAGGTTTGTCACGCCATGCGTGCCAGCCGTCGGGAGCCCCCTGCGCCGTCGGGCATCGCGCGCGGAGGGCGGGTACGAGACCCCTGCCCGAGGAGGTGAATCTGGTTGGCCGAAGTCCGAGTGGGCGAGAACGAGACGTTCGAAAGCGCCCTGCGCCGCTTCAATAAGAAGATCCAGCAGAGCGGGATCCTCGCAGAAGCTCGCCGTCGCGAGCACTACGAGAAGCCGTCTGTGAAGCGGAAGCGCAAGGAAGCAAAGCGCAAGAAGAACGCGCGAGCAAGCCAGGGCTGAGCCACCAGGGCCGCGGCAACGCGGTCCTCGGCACACCTCCCCGAGCGTCCGGGACCGGGCGCACTCCGTCCGGTCCGGCACGCAGCTCATCGATCACGACGCCGTCAATCACGACGCCCCGCCGTGATACCCGAGGAGCCATCCGGTGACCCTTCGCGAACGACTCCAGCAGGACACGGTCGCATCCATGCGATCGGGTGATTCCATGCGCCGCGATGTCCTTCGCATGGCCATCAACGCCGTGAACAATGCCGAGAAGGCAAAGCTTGCACCCCTCACCGAGGACGAGGTGCTCAGCGCGGTGCTCCGCGAGGTCAAGATGCGTCGCGAGAGCATCGAGGCGTTTCGCGCCGGCGGCCGCGAAGACCTTGCCACCAAGGAGGAAGGCGACCTCGCCATCCTCAACCACTACCTCCCCCAGGCCCTGACCGACGACGAGCTGCGCGCCCTCATCGATGAGGCCATCGCTGCAACCGGCGCCGCGTCCGCCCGCGACATGGGCAAGGTCATGGGCTGGCTCTCCCCCAAGATCAAGGGCAAGGCCGATGGCAAGGTTGCGTCGGGTCTGGTCGCGCAAGCGCTGGCACGCGCAGACATGGCAGCGCATGCGGCTGGCCACTAGCCACCGTCGGCGCCAGGTTGCACGCTAGCCGCCATGCTGACCAGATCCACCGAGGCCGCCACAAGCTTTACGCGCAGGGACGCGTGGCGACTCATTGGCGCATCGCTGCTGCTGATCGCCGCAATCTCGGTGATCCTGGGTCTTGACGTCCTGCCCGCGCAGCCCCAGCTCGAGCTGGGCAAGCCCGCGCCGATGCTGGTCTTGGCGCCGCGCTCCGGCCAGTACTCGTCGGTGTACCTCACAACGCAGAAGCAGGACGCGGCCCAGTCCGCCGTTGAGCCGCAGTACGACTTCACCTCGGTGGCCGCCGCTGCCGTTGCTGCCGCGCAGGCCCGGCTCCTTGACGAGCGTGTGGCCGCCGCCGATGCCGCC
>CAIXZV010000079.1 GCA_903924005.1 uncultured Chloroflexota bacterium
ATGGACCGCGCAAACAGGTTCTTGCCCACGGCAAGGTGGTTGTACGCCGCGTCCGATGACACCCCAATGAGGGGCACCGCCGCCCGCCCGTTGACCGCCAGGGTGAGCGCCGCCGCGGCAATCCCGTCGTCGTCGCGCGCCACCACCGCGTATGCCTGCCCCGCGTCGGCCATCCGCGCAGCGGCATCGGCCATGAAGTCGCCAAACGCCGGATCGCCTCGGAAGTGGTGCTCGCGCTCCTGCCAGCGCTCCCCAGCCAGCCGCGCAATCGCGGCCAGCGCCTCGCCCACGCCCGCCGCATCGGTTGCCACGTCAAAGCGACCGTTCGCGTGCTCCGCAAACAGCCGCACCTCGCGGCGCATGTTGTAACGCGCCTTGCGGTCAAATCGCGCATCCCAGGCCTCGATATCGGCCGGCAGGTCAAGGATGTTGGCGATGCTGATGTCGGCCTGCCCGGGGTGGACGGTCCGCCAGTGTCGACGGCGGGCGAGCGCGCGCAGCCGATCTGGCGTGGGCGAGCCAGACGGCAGCCGAAGCAGGCTGAAGAGGTTCCAATCCGACGCGTCGCTGTCCAGCCAGGCTTCGAAAGCAGCGCGGACATCGGCGTCATAGGCCGGCGAGGCGAGTACGTCCACGAAGCCGCGCATCAGCGGCGATCGCGTCTGGCCGGCAGCGCCCCAGAAGACGAGCTCGCGCACGCGATCGCCAAGCCGTCTCCAGGGGTTGCGAAGCGCCAGCGGCGCCAGACCCACGAGGCGCTCCCCATCCCACCAGGTCAGGAGCCGTGGTTCAAGCCCGGCGCCGTAGTGGCGCCACCACGGCAGCAGCCAGTCTGGCGCCTGGAACGGCGAGATGGCAGAGGTGCGTGCAAGTTCGCGCCAGGCTCCGGCGACGGCCTCAAGCTCGTCCGAGCGCCGAACCTCGCGAAGCTCAAGACGGGATGCCAGCCCGGTGGCATCCCCGCGATCGGGCACGCCGCTCCTCAAGCTATTCCTGATTTCGGATCAGTTTGGCCAGGAACTCGGCGTTGGTCTCTGTCTTGGCGATGCGGTTGAGCAGCAGCTCGATGCCCTCGTTAGTGCCCACCGCGGACAGCATCCGGCGCATGGTCCACACCATCTTGAGGGTTCCCTCCTCAAGGAGCAGCTCCTCGCGGCGGGTGCCCGACCGCTGGACGTCAATCGACGGGAAGATGCGCTTCTCGGCGAGCTTGCGGTCCAGGATGAGCTCCGAGTTGCCGGTGCCCTTGAACTCCTCGTAGATCACGTCGTCCATGCGCGAGCCGGTATCGACAAGGCAGGTGGCGATGATCGTGAGCGAGCCGCCCTCCTCGATCTTCCGCGCGGCGCCGAAAAAGCGCTTGGGCGGATAGAGCGCGATGGGGTCGATACCGCCCGACAGCGTCCGGCCGCTGGGCGGCAGGGCAAGGTTGTAGGCGCGGGCGAGCCGCGTGATGGAGTCCAGCAGGATCACGACGTCTCGGCCGGTCTCCACCTGGCGCTTCGCGATCTCGAGGGCCATCTCCGCAACGTGCGTGTGGTTCTCGGTGGGCTCGTCGAAGGTGGAGCTGATGACCTCGCCATGGACGCTGCGGCGCATGTCCGTGACTTCCTCTGGCCGCTCGCCGATGAGGGCGACCATCAGGAGGATGTCCGGATAGTTGGCGCTGATGCCGTTGGCGATGCTCTTGAGCAGCATCGTCTTGCCGGCCTTTGGCGGGCTGACGATCAGCGCGCGCTGGCCCTTGCCGATGGGGTTCACCAAGTTGATGAGCCGCTGGCTGAGGTTCTTGGGATCAGACTCCAGGTTGATCAGCTCGATCGGGTGGATCGGCGTGAGGTCCCCGAAGTGCGGGCGGCGGCGGGCAGTCTCGTAGTCAACGCCATTGACGCTGTCAACGCGGATGAGGCCCCAGAACTTCTCGCCTTCGTTGGGCGAGCGGACGGCGCCGGTGACCCGGTCACCCACACGCAAGCCAAAGCGGCGGACCTGGCTGGAGCTGACGTAGACGTCTTCGCTGCTGGGCAGGAGGCCGTGGCGGCGGAGAAAGCCGTAGCCGTCCTCCACGATGTCCACGATGCCAAACGCATAGTCCAGACCCGCGTTCTCCGTCTGGCGGCGAAGGATCAGGTCAACAAGGTCGTCACGACGCTCGCCGGTGGCGGGCTCAATCTCAAGCTTGCGGCCAACCTCGCGCAGCTCCTTGACCGACATCTCGCGCAGATCGCGGATGTCGAGGTCATTTCGCTCACGGGCGGCTTCAAGTTCCGCAACCTCATCCTGCTCCGTGACGGGCGGGCGGTTGCCGGTCTGGGAGCGGCGACGGGGCCGGCGGTTGCGGCTCGAGCGCTGGTCGGGGCCGTTCGGCATTGGGGAAGCGCGCCTCAGGGGTGGGATGCGAGCCGGGCGAGTCCGGGTCGGGATTGGCACCACGGGGCCTGTATCGCGCGGAATCACTTGGATCGCGCAGGGCCGGTGGGAACGGGCGGAGCATAGCACGGCCATCGGGGGCGTCAACCCGGTGTGCACCGGGTGTGTGTGCAGACCTGGCGGACGCGGCGGGG
>CAIXZV010000080.1 GCA_903924005.1 uncultured Chloroflexota bacterium
CGGCAGCCCGTCCAGCAGCACCTCCATGTCGGCAAGGCTGCTGACCGCCACCCCGCAGGTGCCAAACTCGCCTTCGGCCTCCTCATCGTCCGTGTCGAAGCCGTACAGGGTTGGCATGTCGAAGGCGATGGACAGGCCGGTCTGGCCCGCGGCCAGCAACTGGCGGAACCTGGCGTTGGTGTCCTCCGCGCTGCCGAAGCCCGCGAACATGCGCATGGTCCAGGGGCGACTGCGGTAGCCGGTGGGGTGGATCCCCCGTGTGAACGGCGGATCGCCGGGCAGACCGATGTCGCGGGAGGCGTCAAAGGCGGCGTAGGGACCGTCACCGTCGCGCAGCGGGACGCCGTGGTGGTCTACGGCCGTTGGGCCGCCGGGTCCGGCCGCTCCCCCATCGGTGTCGTGTTGCAGATCCCACGGGCCGTACAGCCGCTCCACGGGGAGGTCGCCCATCGTGGAGAAGCGCTCGCGGCGCTCCGGCAGGCGGTCAAGGGCTGGCTTCAGACGCTCGATGCTCCAGCGGCGGTGCTGCTCATCCCAGGATCGCTCATCCGCGGACTCTACACCGCGGCCTCGCGGGTCTCGCGTCCTTCAGGGCGCGGCGAACAACTCCAGCGCTGCGGCCACCTTCGCATCACCCAGATCCGAGGCCAGCAGCACGCGCACGCGGCCGTCCGCGCCATCGGGCCAGACGACGATGGTGTTGGTGGTCTCATCCTTGTTGAGGACTTCGAGCCGCTTGGCGGCCTTGCCCGCCACCGTCGTGTCGAGGGTTCGGAACGTGTCAGTGTGGCTGGCCGTGCGCGCCGGGACCGCATAGAAGTCAAGCATCTTGGCGGCGTCCAGCCCGGCCCCGTCAAACACCGCAACCGTCAGCCCGCTGCTTGCGCCAAGCGACCAGGTGGCACCGGCAAACCGCATGCCAGTGACGCCCGCAGCGGTCAGCGTGCCAAGTGCGGCCACGGTGCATGTGCGACCCGAATCCACACTCGTCGGGGTCTTCCCGTCGTACGCCGTTGGCAGGAGCGCCTCAAGCTCCGGGTATGCTCCAGCCATTCGGCCGTCCGTGGTGCAGGCGGAGGCGGGGTCGAAGCTGGTTGTGAGGACACGAGCGCTGCTGCAGGCGCAAAGCAGGAGCGCGACCAGAAGGGCAAGCGCGATGAGGGGCGAGCAGTGTCGGGGGTTTGTCATGGGGACCAGAGCCTACCGGAAGGGGCTCGTCTGCCACCCCGGGCGCATCGGGCGCTCCTGTCGCCGGATCCCCCGCCGGTCCAGTTCGGCCACAAGCACACGTGCTGCCGCGCTGATCTCGGGGTCGCGGTTGTAGGTTTCGGCCAGCCAGTCGAGGTAGCTGGGCTCAAAGGCCAGCACCTGTCCCAGGCTGTGGCCGTGGAACTTGCCGAAGTCAAGCAGCGTGTCGAGCGCGTCGTCGAGGCTGGGCGTCCCCGGGACCACATAGTCCGGATCGATGTCGCGCTCAAGCGGGCCTGACGGCTGCGATGCCCGCAGATCCGGCGCATTGCGGTCACGCTCGTGGGGCGCCTGACCGCCAAGCGGCTGGCGCGTTCCCATTGGCGTTGTGCGCTGGTTGAGGACGACAAAGGTGGCCGATGTGTCAAGCCGAGCCTTGACCGGCGGCATCTCCGGGGGCGGCGGCGGACCGGGGTGGCGCCCCTGGCGTGGACCTGGTCGTCGCGGTCTGGGCCCGGCGTCAGGGTCGCGGCGGCGGCTCTCTGGGGTCTCACCGGCGCGTGTGAGGCTGGCGTAGGCGGCGTTGATCTCCGCCATCCGGCGCGTGGCCTTCCGGGAAGACTCCGGGTCATCGGCGGTGAGGTCCGGGTGGTGGCGGCGCGCAAGGGCGCGCCAGGCAGCCTTGATCTCGTCGGGCCCAGCGCCGGGCTCAACGCCCAATACGTCATGCGGATCTCTCGCGGGCACGTCGTCGAGTGTACCGGCAGGACCACCGATGGCCCCTTCTCTCTCGTTGCAAATGGCTGCGGGCGCCGGGCGATGCCCGAGGGCCGCCGTCAAGGTCGGGGCGAACGCAGGGCCCACGTTTGACAGGAGAACGCTGACGGGTTCCGATACGGTCATGCTTCCGAAGTCCCGTGCGGCGCGGGCTGGCCTCGCCGCCGCGCTCACCGCCGTCCCTGTGGCGCTTGCGATGCGCTTCGCATTCATCTATCGAATGCGTGCCGGCATCCCCAAGCGCAACCCGCCCACGTCCACCCCGGCCGATCTGGGGCTCGCGTACGAGTCCGTCGCGGTGCCCACGGCTGACGGCCTGGAGTTGGCCGCCTGGCTGATCCCCGCGACGGACCCAGGGGGCGTTGCGCCCGGCGTTGCGCTGATCCACGGCTGGGAGTCCGCCCGGGACCGGACGCTCCCCCACGCCCAGGTGCTGCACGCCGCGGGGTACCACGTGCTCACGCTCGATGTCCGCGGGCACGGCGCCAACGAGGCTGAGACGCTGCCGATATCGGCTGGAGAGTTTGCCGCCGATGCGCGCGCCGGGGTGGCCTGGCTGAGGGGACGGCCCGAGGTGGCGAAGGTTGCGCTGGTGGGCCACTCCATCGGCGGCGCCGGTGCGCTGGTGGCGGCCGGATCCGGCGGCGACGGGTTTGTCGAGGCCGTCATCGCGCTGGCGCCACCGGCAGGCCCGTACCGGCTCACACGGCTCACGTTCCAGTTGGCCGATCTGCCGTTTCCCGGGTTCATCGCCTGGCCTCTGGCGTGGCTGACAACGCACGTGTTCCTATGGCCGCGCGGTCACCGTATCGCCGAGGTTGACGCGGTGGAGGCCGTCCGCCGCATCCAGGTGCCCCTGCTCCTGATCCACGGCACCGACGACCACGTTGTCCCGCCCGACCATATGCGCAGGCTCGCCGGCGCACGCCGGGCCGCCCTGCCGGGCGCCGTCACCGAGACGCTCCTGGTCCAGGGTGGCCACCACAGCTGGATCTACGAGTTCCCTGAGGTCCGGGCCGCCATGGCCCGCTTCCTTGCCGCCACGCTGGGTGGTCCGCTGCCGCCCGACGAGGCGGCAGCACGCGCCATGGCCGTTGACGCACGACGCCCACCGGAGCCCGAGCGCCTCTCGGCCGTGGATGCCGAGCCGGGGGGCATTGCGTCTGTGATTGGCCTGTTTTCGCATACCGCACCCGCCAAGCCCGAGGAGCCCGATGCACGTCCGTGACGCCGTCCACACCAAGCGCGCCATTCGCGAGTTTTCGCCGACGCCGCTGCGCGAGGACGACATGACGGCGATCCTCGAGGCTGGGCGTCGCGCCCACTCCGCCAAGAACTTCCAGCGCTGGGGCTTTGTTGTGGTGCAGGACCGCGAACGGCTGGCGGCCCTCAGCACGCTTGGCCCGTGGTGCGGCCACGTTGCCGGGGCGGCCGCTGCCGTGGCGCTGGTCACGCCGGACCCGCACGCCGAGGGTGCGTCGCTGTCGATCACCTGGGATCTTGGGGGAGCCGCCGCGCAAATGATGCTTGTGGCGTGGGAGCTTGGCGTGGGCAGCTGCCCGGCCACGGTGTACCAGCAAGCGCGCGCCCGCGAACTGCTTGGCTACCCCTCGGACATGCACTGCGAGGTCATGCTCTCGTTTGGCTACCCTGCCGATCCTGAAGCCCTGACGCGGCCAAACCGCGTTGGCGGCCGCAGGCCGCTTGACGAGCTCATCCACCACGAGACGTGGACGGAAGGGCGCTAGCCGGCAATCCCCGCGTCGATCTCGTCGGGATCGGGCTCAAGGTCCAGGGCAGACAGCGGGTCCAACGGGTCGTTGGCGCTGCGGACGGGCGCCTCCGGGGCAGGAGCGCCGGCGGCGAGGTATGACGCAATAGCCGCCTCAAGCCCCACGTCGCCAACCGCATCCTCAGAGAGCAGCCACTTGTGCTCCAGGACGTCGCAGTACGCCTGGACCAGGTCCCGGTCTGGGCCCACCTCGCGGGCGATCTTCGCCTGCGTTGGCCGGTACACCTCGCGCAGCCATCGGTCTGCCGCTTCATCGGCCTCCACGCGGCGCCCCTCCGCGTGCTCCAGCCAGGCACCGTACTCCGCAAGGTCGTTGAGCAGGATCCGCGCCTGACCCTCAAGCGTGCGCAGCCGCGTCCGGCGCTCAAGCTCGTTGGCGTGGTATCGGCGTGTCGTCACCGATGTCCGCAGCCGGACCGTGTCCCGGGTGCCAACCGGGTCCACCTCAAGGTCCACCGAGAAGCCCAGATCATTGAGCTTGCGCAGCCGGGCGCGGATGGCCTGGCGATCGCCGCGGATCAGGTCAGGCTGGTTGTACAGCTCGGACCAGACGGCCTCATACCGCGTGCGGACCGACTCGGCGGCATCAACTGCCTGGTCCATCTCCTCGGGCCGGCCCAGATACGCCGCCAGGTCTGCAAGGCCAAAGGCCACATTCTCCACAAGGATGTCCAGGTCGTACCGGCGCTGGCCAGCGGAGAGCGTGGGGTGGATCTCGGCGGTCTCGGCGTCCACGAGGTACGCCTGGATGCGGTCCCCGTCACGCCGGAACAAGGTGTTGGCCAGAGAGCAGTCGCCCCAGTACACGCCGCTCCGGTGGAGATCAACCAGGAGCAGGGCCATGGCGTCGAGGAGCCGGTCGCGATACCCCGACGTGTCCGTGCGCAGCCGCATCAGCAGCCGCCGGTACTGCATCGAGTGGCGTAGGAACTCGGTGACAAGGATGGCGTCGCCGGTCTCCGGACGAACGGCCAGGCCAACCGCGCGAACGCTTGGGAGACGCGCGTCCTCAAGACGGCGCAGCGCCTCGTACTCCCGCTCGGCGACACCCGTGGGCAGTTCCTTGAGCGCGTACGCCATGCCCTGGTGGACGAGGAAGCGGACCAGGTGACGAGACGGGCCAACGGGCAGCTCGCGAAATCGGTGCGCCCCCGCGTCCCACTCGGCGAGCGGCGCCTCCCACGGGAGGTCCAGAAGGGACGCGACCTCGTCACGCAGGATCAGGCGGGGCAGGCTCATCGAGGCGGCTACGGACGCCGGTGGTCCGGCGGACGCGTGGCGAGCGTCAGGGCCGCTTGCGCAGGTATGTGGCGACGCTCGCGTCGTAGCCCATGGACTCAAACAGGCGCCGAGCGTCCGGCCGGTGATGGCCGGCGGTGACCTCCAGGAATGAGGCGCCCGCCTCCGCGGCCGTCTTCTCGGCAGCAGTCATCAGCAACCGGCCGATGCCGCGCTCGCGCTCCCCGGCGTCCACAACCAGCGTCACGATCCGGGCAAACGCCTCGGACGATTCGAACCGCGGCAGGACAAGCATCGCAACAAAGCCAATCACGTCTCCGGCGGCCACGGCCACAAGCACGTGACAGCCGAGCGCGCCAAACTGGGCCAGACGGGCGGTGATATCGCTGGCGCCAGCCGGATAGCCTTCGTCGGTCAGGAGCGCGGCAAGCCGATCAGCATCGTCATCAGTGGCGGGGCGGACGGTGACACGGGCGTCGTTCATGGTGCGATGGTACCCGGCTCCAGCAACAGCAGGTGCGGCCCGGCCCGCACGGCGGTGCGCAGACGGACAGAGACACCCAACGGCCCGGCACGGCGGCGCGGGCGCGGGCGGCCCGGCAGGGCGCTCTGCAGGAGCGCGGACCCAGCGCGGACGTACAGACCGCATGGCCCCTCGCCGTCGCGCGCCAGAGACGCGGCCAGCGCACCCTCGGTTGTGGGCTCAAGCAGCACCAGACGGCCACCGGGCAGCCCCGATGTGGCTCGAACGCGGCCGCGGCCTCCCAGGTGTGGCTCATCCAGGAGCGCGGCCGCGGCAAGGCTGTCCAGGGGCTCAAGCCATGGGGAGAGGTCCGCCTCTGCGCGTTCAAGATCGACGGTGGCCCAGATGACGGCCACGAGCTGGGATGCCGGGGCAGTCCAGGGTTCGCTCGGTACATCTGCGCCGTCACCCGCCGGAGCCTGCCCGGGGAAGACCGGCTCAAACAGCAGGCGCCCCTCGCCCACCGGGTTGTCGCCGGCCTGTTCACGCCGCCAGGGCACCACCTCTAGGAGATCCGTCCCCAGCCAGAGGCCCCAGGCGCCAACGGCGTGGCGCGACGACACTGGCACGGCGCCCAGCCGCTCGCCCAACAGCCGCGCCACCCGTTCCGGATCTCCCGCCTGCCAGGTGAGGCGCGCCCATCGCTCCACGGCTATTCGAACAGCAGGTCGGGCGACTCCCCAACCGATGCAAACCCGAGGCGCTTGTACAGGCCGATGGCCGTCTCGTTGCCGCTGAACACGCCCAGGTACGCCGTGCCGGGGGCGCGCACGCCAGCCGCGCCCATCACATGGCGGGTTGCGAGGGCCGCCAGACCGCGGCCGCGGAAGCCCGGGAGCGTCCCGATGGACGAGAGATACGTGAGGCCGTCAAACGTGGTTGCCTTGGCCACGGCCGCCGCGGTCCCGTGGACGCGGACGACCACCAGCGCAATCCGCGGATCCCCAAGGGTGGCGGCGAGATCGTCTGCAAGCTCGGGACCACGAGTCAGCGGGGCGCCAAAGGCCGCTGCCAGCACGGCGCCCGCGCCTGCGAGGTCGCGAGGGCCGGCATCGGCGGGGCGGCGGATGACCCGCAGGCTGACCCCGGCGGGGATCTCGGCCTCGGTGACGGCCGGTGCCGCGGCGGGATCCGCCAAGACCATCACGTGGCCGCCGCCAACGTCGACAAAGCCGTTGGCCTGCAGCCGCTCAGCGAGATCCGCGGGTCCGGCGTGGACCGGCGACGGCCAGACGTGCGGGGTGCGGCCAAGGAGGGCGAACAGCGTCATCACCTCCGTGAGGCGCCGGTCAAAGGCCACAGCGTCGTTGGGCCAGCGGACAGCTGCCAGACGGTTCCAGAACGGGTCCGCGTCAACGGGGTCGTGCAGCAGGACGGCGTCCCCCAGTTCGCGCATCTCGCGGGCGGGGATGGCGTGCGAGGCCGTCTCGTGACGTTCAATCGCGGTCATGGCCGCAGCGTCAACCTCGATCCGGCGGGTCATGCGCGGACCCTGTGGGTCAAGCGCGATGGACAACGATGGCGCTGGCCCCGGACGGCAGTTCAACGAGCTCCGGGATGGGCAGGCCCGCGTCGGCATACCAGCCCAGCGCCTCAGTGGACGAGACAAGACGCGTGCCCTGCACCAGCTCGTCAAGCTGGACGCCAGCGATCATCTCTGCATAGCGTGTGCGCAGCAGTTCAGGATCCGTGGGCAGGTACCAGTCAAGCGAGACAAGCCAGCCGCCGGGCTTGACAGCCGCCCATGCGGACTTCAGCGTCAGCGCCGGGTCCGGCAGCTGGTGCAGCGCGTACTGGAGATAGACCAGCGTGGCCTCTCCAGCGTGGCCCACGTTGATCATGGAGCCCTGCTCAATGGTGACGCGATCCTGCAGTCCGGCCGCGGCAATGTTGGCAAGGGCGCGCTCCACGGAGTCCGGCTCAAACTCGACGCCCGCAAGCAGCGTCCCGGCAAACTGGCGAGCCATGGCGATCAGCCAGCGGCCGCCGCCGCAATGGACATCCAGGATCCGCGCGCCCGGCCCAAGGTCCGCCGCAAGCTGCGGGAAGGACCGGAGGACTTCCTGGAAGAAGACCGCGACATCCTGGATGGTGAGGCGCTCAATGGAGGCGCGGTAACGGTCAGGCCGCGACCGCAGCGGGGTACCAGTCCGAAAGACATCGGCAAGGGCGTGGTAGTCAAGGCTGCCGATGGACGCGTGGAGGAACTGCCCGCCCAGATACTCAGGGCGGTTGGGGTCCAGCAGGATCCGGCCAAGCTCCGGCGACAGGTAGACACGGCTGTCCTCGATGTCCACAAGCGCATGCGCGTCTGCGCCCCACGCCCAGCGCGACGCGAGATCCGGCCCGATCCCCGCGGCCGCGGCTAGCTCGCCTGTGGTCAGGCCCTTCTCGCCTGCGGTCCGAAGATGCTCAAACAAGCCAAGCTCCAGACCGGCATACACGTACCAGGTCTTGTAGAAGCCGCCGAGGCTGGCTACCAGGTCGTCGAAGCGGTCGTCGAGGCGCATGGGGCGATTGTGCCACCTCCCGCTGCTAGCATCGGATTAGGCCCTCGCGCCGGGGCGATGCAACCGGAACGCCGCCGGGCGTGTTGTGGATGGTGATGGACGACACAGCCCTGGCCAACCTTCTCGCGGACAATATCGACACCGCGTTCGAGACGCTGGTCCGCGCCCACGTTGGCCGGTGCCACGCCATCGCGCTGCGGGTGACGGGGAGCCACCACGACGCCGAAGAGGTGGCGCAGGACGCGCTGGTTCGGGCGTACCGCGCGCTGTCTGCCTACCCGCCGGAGCGGATCCGCGAGCTGCGGCTGCGCCCGTGGCTTGCGACCATCGTGATCAACCTGTGCCGGAACCGCCATCGGGGGGCGGCGCTGCCCGCCACCTCGCTGACGCCGCTTGTGGAGGCTGGCGCAGAACCGCAGGCCGATGCTCTCGCGGGACCCTCTGCCACAGCCGAACGCCGTGACGCCGCGGAGCGGCTGGGGGCGCTGCTGGCCAATCTGCCCGAGCGCTACCGGGTGCCCGTGGTGCTTCGCCATCTCGACGACTTGTCGTATGCGGAGCTGGCCTTGGTCTTGAGCAAACCCGAAGGAACGCTAAAAGCCCAGGTCCACCGTGGGCTCGCCATGCTGCGCGTGGCCGCGGCGGCTGCCGGTCTTGAGGAGCTGATCGCATGACTGACAACCCGATGCTCACGTCGCTGGCCGCCCCGGCACCAGCGCATCTTGCGGATGACGTGTTGGTTGAGGTTGGCCTCGCCGACCGCATGGCGCCGCTGGGCACGGCGATTGGCGTGCTCTGGGTGGCGTGGAACGGGCGCGGTGTTGCGGCGGTTGACCTGGCCAAGGATGGCCCTGCGGCTGCGGCGCACCATGAGGCGCTGAGCGGCCGGCGCACCCTGCTGGCGGACGCCCTCCCCGCCTCCGTGGCGAGTCCAATCTTGCGACGGCTCGCAGGCGATCGGTCCGCGCGGATCATGCTGGATCTCCGCGGCCACACCGACTTTGAGGTGGCGGTCTGGGAGAAGGCGCTGGAGATCCCGTTTGGCGAGGTGCGTCCGTACGGGTGGATCGCGTCGGAGATCGGCCGGCCCAAGGCGGTCCGCGCCGTTGGGACAGCGCTCGGGCACAACCCGGTGCCCCTGGTAGTCCCCTGCCATCGCGTGGTCCGGACGGACGGCACCATCGGGCAGTACTCGCTGGGCGGTCCGGGCAACAAGCGCGCGATCCTCGCTGCGGAGGGGCTGGACCCCGACGGTCTGGAGACCGCCGCGCGACGGGGCGAGCGACTCATCGGCTCGGACACCACACACATCGTCTGCTGGCCCACGTGTCGCCACGCTCGGCGTGTGTCGGCCGCGCACCGAGTACCGTTTCGGTCGCTGCGTGATGCGCAGACCCGCGGGTATCGCGCCTGTAAGGTCTGCAGACCAACCGCTATCGAGGCGGCCGCCTGACGCGTGGCGTCTGACCCACCCGTGAGGACCACCCCGACGTGACCAACCGCTCCACCAGCCCGCTCGCCATTGGGGCGGGCATCCTCGTGCTGTACCTCGTGTGGGGCTCCACATACCTCGCCATCCGGGTTGCGGTTGTCACGATCCCCGCCCTCCTCATGGGCGGCCTGCGGTTCACGTCGGCGGGGGTGATCCTGACGGTGGCCATGGTTGCCATCCTGCGAGGGCGTCTGGCCAAGCCGTCGCTCCGCGAGATCCGCGACGCGTCGATTGTGGGGTTCTGCCTCATCGGCGGCGGCATGGGGCTGGTGGCATGGGCTGAGGAGAGCGTGTCATCGGGCACGACGGCCCTGCTGGTTGCGCTCATGCCCATGTGGGTGGCCGTGTTTGGCCGTATCGCGTTTGGGGCCCGCATGCCTCGCCGCGCGGTGGCAGGCACCCTAATTGGCCTTGGCGGCGTCGCACTGCTGGCCGGGCCGTCCATCGCCGGGGGCGGCGCAGAGGTGCCCGGGCTGCTGGCGTTGCTCATCTCGCCAATGTGCTGGGCCACGGGCTCGCTGTACGCCGCCAAGCGCGCCGTTCAGCCAAAGCCTGCGCTGCTTGCCACCGGCGTCCAGATGCTGGCTGGCGGCATGCTGCTCCTGGTCATCGCCACAGTTCTCGGCACCACTGCCACGTTCAACCCGGCGGCCGTTGCACCTGAGGCCTGGCTGAGCCTGGCCTATCTGATCGGTGTGGGCAGCCTGATTGGCTACGTGACGTTTGCCTGGCTGGTGGGGGTGGCGCCGCTAGCCCGTGTGACAACGTATGCGTACGTCAATCCCGCGGTTGCCGTTGGGCTTGGTGCGCTGATCCTCGGCGAGGTGCTGGACGGCCGGACGCTGATCGCAGCCGCAATCATCGTCACGGGCGTCGTGCTCATCGTGTCCGCCAGCGGGCGCGCCAAGAGCCCTGCCCGCGAGCCGGTCACGGCGCCGGAGTAGCCCGCCCGGTCAGCCGGTGGGGCCGGACGCCATGTCGGCGACGTCCAGCCAGCGCACCTGTGTGGGCGCCGCGAGGTGCTGGTCTCGCGCGGCCAGGAAGTGCTTCGTGTGCGGCTGGTCCTCGTGCGCCTCAAAGGCCGCCCGGTCCCGGTAGACCTCCAGCAGCGTCACCACACCGGGCTCTGACTGGTCCGTGCCCACGGCGTACACCAGCGTGCCCGGCTCGTGCGCCCGGATCCCCGCCAGCTCGGTGGCCAGCAGCGCGTCAAAAGCCGCCGCGGCATCCGGCCGCACCGTGAAGCGGACAACAAGACCCATCATCGGGCGGCCGCCGCGATGTGCTCGCCCAGGATCCGGACGATGAACCTGTGGTCTTCGACCTGCGGCAAACCCGAGACGGCCATGCTGCCCACAACCCCGGTGCCGGCAACGGTGAGCGGGAAGCACCCGCCGTGAATGGAGTACTGGTCCATCGGCAGCCGGTGCTTGGCCTCAAAGTCCGCGCCGTCGCGCCGGTGTGTCAGCTGGACGCGCATCGAGCTCTGCTCAAAGAGGCGGACCGTTCGGGCCTTGCGCGACGCCCACACGTCGTTGATGGGGCCGCTGCCTGGCGCCCCGGCCTGAAACACCAGCCGCTCGCCCAAACGGATCTGGATGACCACCCCGAGACCCTCGGCAATCGCGGCGTCGGCCGCACGGCAGCCAAGCGCGTACAGATCGGTGGGAGACGCGCTTGTCAGGACAAGCGCCCGCTCCTGCTCAACCACCTCGTCAAGGCTGGGGAACACAAGCTCAGGTGAGGCCATGGGGGTCTCCGATCATGCTGGTCGTGCGGGATGTCGGGTTCGGGGGAGCTCAGCCGCGCTCAAACCCCTGCGCCGGCCACGGCTCGCAGCGGATGGGCTTGTCCTCGCGGTAGCCCAGGGCGTAGTCCGCCTGGATCAGCGTGTGCAGCTGGCTTGTGCCCTCGTAGATGACCGCAGCCTTGGAGTTGCGCAGGTAGCGCTCCACGGGGAACTCGTTGGAGTAGCCGTTGGCGCCGTGGATCTGGATGGCGTCAAGCGCCGCCTGCACGGAGTGGTCTGTGGCGTGCCACTTGGCCAATGAGGTCTCGCGCGTGTTGCGCACGCCGCGGTTCTTGAGCGCGCCCGCCTGCCACACAAGCAGCCGGCCAATCTCGGTGCCCTTGGCCATGTTGGCGATCATCTGCTTGACCAGCTGGTGCTTGCCAATCTCCTGGCCAAACGTCTCGCGCTCGTGGGCGTACTTGAGCGACGCGTCCAGACACGCCTGCGCAAGGCCAACCGCGCCTGCAGCGACGGTGTAGCGGCCCTGGTCGATGGCGCTCATCGCGATGAGGAAGCCCTCCCCCTCTTCGCCGATTCGGTTCTCAACGGGGACGCGAACGTTCTCAAAGTCGATGAGGCCGGTGTTGCCGGCGCGGATGCCCAGCTTGCCGTGGAGGCTGCCGGTTGTGAGGCCGGCCATGCCGCGCTCCACCACAAAGGCCGTGACGCCCTTGTGCTTCTTGGCGCGGTCCACGGTGGCAAAGATGAGGAACTGGTCCGCGATGTCCGCAAGGCTAATCCAGATCTTGTGCCCGTTGAGCACGTAGCTGTCGCCGTCACGGCGCGCCGTGGTGGTGAGGGCTCCGGCATCGGTTCCCACACCCGGCTCCGTGAGGGCGAAGGTGGCAAGCTTCTCGCCCTTCGCCTGCGGCACCAGCCAGCGCTGGCGCTGCTCCTCGGTCCCCCACTGAAGCAGCGTGAGGCTGTTGAGGCCCACATGGACGCTCTGCACCACGCGGAACGCCGTGTCGGCTCGCTCCAGCTCCTCGCACAGGATGGCGAAGCTGATGTAGTCCATCCCCGCGCCGCCGTACTGCTCCGGGATGGGCGCGCCAAGGAAGCCCATCTCGCCAAGCTTGGTGAACACCTCGCGGTGTACCTCGCCGCTGGTGTCCCACTCGCGGATGTTGGGCAGGATCTCCGCCTCGACAAAGGCGCGGGCGGCGTCGCGGACAAGCTTCTGCTCGTCGGTCAGGCGAAAGTCGATCACGGCTGGTGTTGCCTCGAGTGGGTGCAAGGGTCGTCCGGGGGTCGTGGCGCCATCCTACCGCCGCGCCGCGTCCCTATACTCGCCCGGTGGACACTACCGACCGCTCCGACACCCTCGACTTCGCCGCTGATGGCGGCGCCTCCATCAGCCCGGTCCTTGGCCGCTACATGGACAAGAGCTGGTCCCACGGGATCGGCCACCGCCTGTACGACACCGACGGCCGCGGCTACCTGGACTTCGCCAACGGCATCGCCGTGACGGCGCTGGGGCACACGCACCCGCGCGTGACCAAGGCCATCCACG
>CAIXZV010000081.1 GCA_903924005.1 uncultured Chloroflexota bacterium
CGTGGCTTGCACGTGGATGAACCCGAGCGGGTCGCCAAAGCTCACGCCCAGATACGCCATGTAGGCAAACAGCCCGCTGGCCGACATCGCCGCAGCCAGGACCGGCAGCTTGTTGGCGCGCACCACGGCGACCTGCTCCCGGAGATGGGCCTCCCAGCGGTGCGCCGGGAGCGGTAGGCGCCAGCGGAAGCCGGCTTGGCGATAGCCCTCAAGCAGGACCACCATGGCCATGGCGACACCGGTGTTGCGCGTCGCCGAGCCGAGGGCGGCGGCGATCGCGGCAGCCGTCCAGCGGCTGGTCCGGGCGTAGTAGAACCCGGCTGCCACGAAGAGCAGGAAGAAGCTCTCCGTGTACATCGCCGAGAAGAAGACCGTGCCCGGTGCAACGGCCAGGTAGAACACGGCGCGGCCAGCGGAGGCCTCGTCAAACTCGTGACGGGCAAGCGCATAGACAAAGAACAGCCCGGCCAAGAACGCCAGGTTGGACAGGATGATGCCCGACATGAAGATGCCGCCAAACAGCGGCGCAAACAGGCGGGTCGCCAGCGGGTAGAGCGGGAAGAACGCCGTGTTGCCCTGCACGTGGGTCTCGACATCGCCCATCGTGTAGCCCGTGCTGGCGATGTTGTTGTACCACCACGAGTCGTGGCGGACGAGGCCGTCGAGGACAAGGTTGGTGGGGTTGCTGAACTGCAGCCCATCCGCGGCGCGCATGGGGATGGTCACCGACGAGATCAGGATGATCCCGAAGACCATCACGCGGGTCAGGATGAACGCCAGACCGACAGCGCGCAGGGTGGCCCCGTCAACCTGAACGCCCAGGATCGTGCGACTGCGGCGCGGCGAGCCCGCCGCCTCACCCTCGAGAGAGGGTGCAGCAACCGGCTCCGGGTCGGGGACGACACGGAGATGGCTGCGGCTGATCGTGGCGTCCACGGCTACTGGCCGCCCTTTACGGTGAACGTGTCAAACGCCGTGTCCGAGAGCGAGTTGAAGAGGCCGGCATAGCCGTCAGACGTCGCGGTCAGCTTGAGGTCCGTGGCCACGGCGCCGTTGTCGAGCGCGATGTTGTACAGACCGCCGTGGATGCGGATGGCGATCTTGTGCCACTTGCCGTCGCCCACGTTGGGGATGCCCGAGCCGCCGACGAACTTGAACACGCCGCTTGGGTCAAACGTGCCCCATTGCAGGTAGGTGCCGCGACCGGTGAAGGACACCATCGTTGCGCCAGCCTTGCTGCCAAGCGTGGGGGCGTTGAAGATCAGCCCACCACCCATATCGCCGCTGACAACCTTGAGCGTGACCTCAATGCGCAGGTCTCCTGTGAGCCGGTTGTTGTACAGCGCAAACGTGTCGTATTGGCCGGTGGCCGTCTCCTCGTAGGCGCCGGCCTGGATGGCCCAGGTGCCTGCCACCGGGGAGAAGTCGCTTGTGGCAGCCGCGCTGTCAAAGGTCTGCGTGTAGGCGCCGCCTGTTCCTCCGCTTGCGGGCGCACCCGAGGCGCCCGGGGCCGCCGAGGAGCCGGGCGCGTCCGAAGCCGTGGGCGCCGTTGTGGGGGCGGCGGAGGACGACGCGGCGGCGTTGGCCGCCGAGGCGACCGCTGCGGCCGAGGCGCCGGAGATGGTGACGTTGTCAAACACCACCGATGAGGTGGAATCCAGCAGCCCCACATAGCCGCCGCGCACCGGCACAACCGGGATGTTCTTGCCCACGGGCTTGCCGTCAAGCGTGACGTCAAACGCCAAGCCGTGGATGCTGACCGAGAGCTGATGGACGGCGCCGTCGGCGCCGGTGGGCACCGTTGCCCCGCCCTGGAAGACGAAGGCGCCACTGGCGTCGTAGTAGCCCCACTGGAGGTAGGTTCCCTGACCGGTGTAGGACACCATCTCGGCACCGGCCTTGAGGCCTGCCGTGGTGCCGTTGAACAGCAGCCCCGCACCCATCTGACCTGACACAAACGTCACGTTGGCCGAGATCGTCAGGTCGCCGGGGAGCGCCTGATTGAGGAAGGACATGTAGTCGTAGCCGTCAGTTGCCGTCTGGGTGTAGCCGCCCTTGGCCGCGGCCCACGTGCCGCCCACCGGACGCCAGCCGGCCAGGGCCGTGCCCGGGTCGTCAAACGTGTAGATGAGGTCGCCGGCCGGGGCGTCGGTGGCTGACGGCGCGGCGCTCGGTGCACCGGAGGCCGTGGCACCGGTGTCGGCAGGCTCCGTGTAGGCGCCGCTGTCCAGCGTGATCTGGTACGTGGACGGGTCGCCGGCCGTCTTGACCGGTGCCTCCACCACGAATTGGCGGAAGAGGTGTGCGTCGTAGTCGTAGTAGTCCACCGAGATCCCAATGACCTCGTTCTTGGGGATCTTGTCCAGCCGCGGGCCAAATGTCTGCATCAGGTAGATGGCCCAGGCGCGGACACCGCGCTGCGGCGGCTGCTTGGGGACGGTGTTGGCCCCACGGAGCAGGTCAAGCACAAAGAACGCGCCGACACCCTTGTAGTAGGCGCCGGCGGCGTGCTCTGCGTCGCTGTCGCGGAAGGCACTGGCGACGTTGCGCACCTGGATATGGATGGGGTCGAGGTTCACCGGTGTGCCTGCAAGGGTCCCCTGCCAGGCGAGCGCCAGGAGCGCCACGGCGGCAACGACAGCGGGGCCGCGGCGCCGCGCGACGGCGGCGGTGCGCCGCAGGCCCGGTTGATGCAGGACCGAGGCTAGGCGGTTCACAGGGCGGGCTCCCCCGCAAAGGCAGCCGGCCGGTCCGCGATCGCCGCCCGCTCACGCAGGAGGACGCTTGCCTCCAGCGCCCCGAGTGCAACCAGCAGAACGGCCATGACAACCATCTGGACCGCGATCACCGCGACGATCGAGCTTGAGAAGACAAGCAGCCCGATCACCTGCGCAACGCCTGCAGCAAGGCCGAAGATGCTGCCATATACTGTCACCCACTCTCGGCTTTCGATTTTGACCATCCCTGAAGGCTTCATAAAGAA
>CAIXZV010000082.1 GCA_903924005.1 uncultured Chloroflexota bacterium
CCCGCGCCACAGCCCGGTGGACGCGCTCTTCGCTCGGCGACATCCACGGCTTGTCCGTCCCAATCTCGCCCAGGATCCCAATCCGCACGCCGGTCTCGCCCACCCCAACCGTTGCGTCGTGGACCAGCTCCTCCGCCAGCGAGTCCACGGAGCGCTTCTCGATCAGCACCTCCGGCTTGTAGTAGGCCGTCCGGTACCAGCCGCCGCCCATCACGATGTTGAGGCCGCTCTGCTCCGCCAGGCGCTTGATCCAGAGCGGGTCCCGGCCGATGCACGGCGGGGTCACGTCCACCAGCGTCCCGCCGCCGGCCTCGCGGTAGAGCGCCAACTCGGAAAGGATCACCGGCTCGTCCGCGGTGAGCTCCCAGTAGTCCCAGCGGTTCTGGATGTGCCAGAGCGCGCACTGCGTGTGCTCGTGCGGCAGCGTAAAGCCAAGGGTGGACGGGTCAACCGGGCCAAGGACCGTCATGACGTGGGCCATCAGTTACGTCCTCTCGGCAGTGTCACAGGGGGTCCTGCGGCGCACGGCAGCAACCCGTGTCGGACCTATGATCCTCCCTGTTGCCCATTCCACGTGCGGCGTTTCCACGCCGCGGTGTCCATCTGGAGCCGTCATGTTCAGCCGCTGGGGCGCCTTCGTCTACCGCCATCGTCGGGTCGTCCTGGCGCTTGCCATCGTGGTGGGCGCGGCGGCGGCGTCCGTCGCAAGCAAGTCCACCGATGTGCTGACTGCGGGTGGCTGGCTTGACCCGCACTCCGAGTCCAACACGGTTCAGAAGCGCCTCGCGTCCGAGTTTGGCCAGGGCCAGTCGTCGCTCGTCATTGTCTACATGGGTGCGCCAGGGGCAGACGCCGCAAGCCCTGCGTTCCAGGCGCAGGTTGCAGCGTCCGTCAATGACCTCCGCTCGGACCCGGACGTCGCTCAAGTGGTGGGGTACGCCGAGACGGGTCTCAAGACCTTCATCACCACCGACGGCACCGGCTGTTACGTGGTGACCGGGCTCAAGGTGACCGACGAAGCGTCGGTTCCCCTGCTCGGCCGCTTCACGGCCGAAGCCAAGCAGCCCGGCAACGGCATCACGATGCAGATGAGCGGTTACGCGCCGTTCACGCGCGACACCGCATCCCAGTCAGAGAAGGACCTGCGTCAGGCGGAGTCCATCTCCCTGCCGCTGGCGGCCATCGTCCTGGTCCTGGTGTTTGGCTCGCTTGTGGCGTCAGCGATGCCGCTGCTGGTGGCCGGGCTGGCCATCCCCAGCACCCTCGCGCTTGTCTGGCTCGTGGGCCAGCAGGTCCAGCGAGCATCTTTGTCCAGAACATCTCCACGATGCTTGGGCTTGCGCTCGCCATCGACTACTCGCTGTTCATGACCAGCCGGTTCCGCGAAGAACTCAGACGCGGCAGAACCGTGGGCGATGCGGTGGCGATCGCCGTGGCCACGTCAGGCAAGGCCGTGGCGTTCTCGGGTGTGGCGGTGGCGGCCGGTCTGTCCGGGCTGCTGGCGTTTGACGCACCCGCACTGCGCTCGTTTGGCATCGGCGGCATGTTGACGGTGGTCGCCAGCCTGTTCTTCGCGCTGACGTTCCTGCCGGCGCTGCTGGGCATGCTTGGGCCGCGCGTGAACAAGCTCTCTGTTGCGGGCCTTGCAGCCCGGTTCCGCCGCGGCCGCCAGGCTCAGCGCCACGACGCCGCGGGGCCCGCGCCTTCACGCTGGGGATGGATGGCTGAACGTGTCATGGCGCACCCGATTGCCGTGCTTGTGCCGACATTGGCCATCCTGCTCGCCGCCGGTTCCCCCTTCCTCCACCTAGAGCAAGGCCTGCCCGGTTCCTCCACCCTGCCGAAGGGCCTCGAGAGCCGCGAGGCGGCCGTGTCGCTGGAGACTCGCTTCCAGACGGGCACAACGATGCCGATGATCATCCTTGCGGATGTCCAGGGCGACCCGACATCGGCCGCAAACATCAAGGCCGTTCTTGACTACCAGGCGAAGGTGGCGGCCGTCGATGGCGTCACCTCGGTCAGCGGCCCCTTCAGCGGCCTCGTCAACCCGGCAGCGGGCGCTCCGCTCACAACGGACCAGATCACCGCGCTCTTTGGTCAGCCGCAGTCGGCTTGGCCCGCGCGGCTCGCCGCACTCTGGAAGAACGACGTGGCGGGCTCCACCGTCAAGCTCACCGTGGTCAGCTCCATCCGGGCAGACTCCCCCGCCGGCGCAAAGATGGTCCCGGTCATCCGCGGGCTTGCCGCGGGCACGGGTCTCACAGCCCAGATCGGCGGCTACGCGGCCATCAGCCACGACTTCCTGCAGGCGCAGTCAGACCGGATCCCGGTGGCGATCACCACCGTGATGATCGCGATGGCGGTGATCCTGTTCCTGCTCTTCGGGTCTGTGGTGCTGCCCATCAAGGCCATCCTGATGACCCTGCTGTCTATCAGCGCGTCGTTTGGGGCCCTGGTGTGGATCTTCCAAGACGGCAACTTCTCGGGCGCCCTGAACTTCTCAACCCCCGGGTTCACGATGGCGGGCGTCCCCATCATCATGTTCTGTGTGCTCTTCGGGCTGTCGATGGACTACGAGGTCCTGCTGCTCTCGCGCGTTCAGGAGGCGTGGCGCCGGACGGGCGACAACCGCGCGTCCGTGGCGGAGGGTCTGGCGAAGACCGCCGGGGTCATCACCGGTGCGGCATTGATCATGATCTCCGTGTTTGCCGCGTTCTCTCTCGCCGAGACGCTGACCATCAAGAGCATGGGCGTGGGGATGGCCATCGCGGTGTTTGTGGATGCGACCATCGTGCGGGTGCTGCTGGTACCGGCGACGATGCGGCTGCTTGGGCGCTGGAACTGGTGGGCGCCGGGGCCGCTGAAGCACTTGGCGGACCGCGTGGGGTTTGACCACGCTGAATTCGATGAGACCGAGCCCGGGGCAAGGGCCGAAGGCGCAGGAGGCTGACGATGACTGAGCAGCGCGGCAAGCCCGCAACTGGCGACGTGGTTGGTGACGGCGGCGTGGTACACGCCTATGGCTGGGAGTGGAGCGATGTCGGCGGTCCCCGCGGGCGGAGCCGGCTGCCCTGGTTTGGGATCTTCCTTGTGGTCTTCGGCGGCCTGCTGCTGGCGGAGCGGATCTGGCCGCCACTGGCCAGCGCCGGCTCGCTGGTGTTCCTCGCCGTGGGCCTCGCGTTCCTCGCCTCGTGGCTGGTCAACCGCGGGATCGCGTCGCTCTATCTCGGCGCGATCATGACGGCGCTCGCCATGCCGGACCTGCTGGCGGCCGCCAACATCGTCAAGGGCGAGGGCGTGGGCACGCTCTGCCTGGGCATTGCGTTCCTGCTGATTGCGGCTGTGCGGGCCGGCAGCCGCAGCGGCTGGGGCTGGCAGGCGGGTTTGGGCGCCATCCTGTTTGTGATCGGCGCGTCAACGGTGGCCGTGCCCGGCTTTGGCGACCTCGTCTGGCCAATCATCCTGGTGGCGTTTGGGATCCTGCTGCTGATCCGAGCAGCAAGCGGGGCGCGCCGCTAGGTTCCCGCGGTTAGGTTCTCCGCTAGCTGCGCCGGTGCGCGTCCGCCCGTCAGGCGGGTGAACGGTTCC
>CAIXZV010000083.1 GCA_903924005.1 uncultured Chloroflexota bacterium
AGCAGCTTGTACGTCTCGAAGAAGTGCTCGATCTCGACGAGGCGGTGCGGCCGCATCTGCTCAAGGCGCTCGATGTGCTGCTGATGGGGGTCATCAACCGCCACGCAGAGCACCTTGAAGTCGAAGCCCTTCTCGTCGCGCATCTCCAGCCCGCCGATGGGCCGGCCCCAGACGTGGCAGCCGGTGAACGTGGGCTCGTCGATGATCAGGAGCGCATCGGTGTGGTCGCCGTCGTCGGCGCGCGTGTGCTCGATGAAGCCGTAGTCGAAGTTGTAGAACACCGCCGAGCTCAGGACGCGGTCAAGCCGGTAGACGTGCGCAACCTCGTCGTACTCGTACTTGTTGCGGCTGCCTCTGGGGATCTCAACGACAATCTCGATGATCTCCGGGAAGGCTTCAGCGTGCTTGGTGGTCATGCGCAAACTCTACCCCGGCGCCGCCGAGCGGGTGGCCCGAGTTCTCGTTGCGATGAGGCGGCGCTAGTCGTTGTAGAGACGCTCCTCGATGAGCTTCTCCTGGACTTGGCGGCCGTTCGGGTCAAAGCACGAGAACTCGAAGTGCTTCTCGAATTCGTACTCCACGGTGTCCGGGCCACCGCGGTTCTTCTCGACCGTGAGCACAACCCAGTCGCGGAACTTCTGCGCCGCGTACGGGTTGAACTCGATGTTCACCTTGGCGACGATGTTGTACTTCTCGTTGAGGATGACGATGATGTCGGCCTCGTAGCTGATCGCCGAGGAGCCGCGCAAGTGGTAGTTGCGCAGCCGAGCCGCCTTGAGCCCCTCCTTGTCAGCGGCAACGATTGCGATCACGCCCACCTCCTCGGACAGGGCGATGTCCTTGAGGCCGTTGACGACGAATGTGACTTTGTCGCTCTCCGTGGAGGGCTCGGGCAGGACGGGCACCTTCTGGAGGTAGTCCACCACCACCACGAGCGGACGGTCGCCGCTGATCTCCCGGTGCCGCCGCACCAGGGACCGAAAGCCGTCGACGGTGCCTGCCGTCTGGGACCCGCGCAGCAGGAACAGCCGGCTGCCGTATCGGGCGATCTTGTCCACCGACGGCCGCAGACGCGGGTTCGTGGTGAGTTGGCTCACAACGCCGCTGCCGTCGGGCATCCCAGCCAGCAGGATCTCCTTGCGGACATCGGCGATCTTCACGCCCTGGGAGCGATCTGGCAGCCGGTCCAGCACAGACTCAGCGGCGATGAGCCGGTTGAGGAGGTACTGCTCGTCGTGCTCGAAACAGATGTACAGCACGTTGGCACGGCCGCCGGTGGCGATGTTGCGGGCCATCTGGAGCGCCAGCGTCGTCTTGCCCGTGCCCTGGGCTCCGCCGATGAGCATCAGCTCGCCCGGGCGCAGACCCCCGCCGATCGCCCGGTCAAGCGGCATCATGCCCAGGGGAATTGGCTGGTACTCATTGACGTCGCCTGCCGCGATCCGCTCGCTCAGGTCCACCAGCACATCCACGGCTGAGCGGGGCGTCAGGGTTCCGAAGGGGCCCTCAACCCTCCACGCTGCGCGCGGTGCGAGCTCACTCTCGCCGGACTCGCTCGCCATGGCTGCCACACTCCCTGCACCTGTCGCGTGTCGCGGGCCTGCTGTCCGCGGCGGCTGGGCCGCGGATGCTACCACCGGGCCGCAGCCAAGGATGGAGGGCCGGTAGTCCCGACTGCCAGCCCAATTGGTCAGTGCCCGCCGTCAGCGCCCGCCGTCAGCGCCCGCGGTCAGCGCCGCATCGCCGCGAGCTCGTCCCAGAAGCGCGCGATTGTTCGGGTCCCGCTCTCGAAGTTGGCCTCGCTGAGCCACTCGTTTGGCGCGTGGGCGTTGCAGTTTGGCTGCGGGAAGCCCAACAGCACAACCGGTAGGCCAAGCACGTGATCAAACGCCGCGGTCACCGGGATAGATCCACCCTCACGGATGAACACGGGCTCCGTGCCGTAAACGGCGCGCAGCGCCCGCACCGCGGCCTGGGTGGCCGGGTGATCCGTGGGGGTCAGGCTGGCCTCGCCGCCATGGATGTACGTGGTGGTGACGGTCACGCCTGGGGGCGCCACCTGCGCCACGTAGTCGCGCATCGCCTCAAAGATCTTCGTGGGATTCTGGTTGGCGACGAGCCGGGTGGAGAGCTTGGCGTGGGCGTGCGCCGGAATGATGGTCTTTGCGCCGTCGCCCTGAAAGCCTCCCCAGATGCCGTTCACATCAAGCGTGGGCCGCGATGTCTTGCTCTCGAGAATGGACCAGCCGGCCTCTCCCACCAATGCCGGGACCTCGGTCTCAACGCGGAACGCCTCGGTGTCAAATGGCAGCGCGGCCATTGCGGCGCGCTCGTCCGCGGTGAGCGCCACGACGTCGTCGTAGAACCCCGGGATCTTGATCCTGCCGTCGGAGCCCTTGAGTGCCGCGATGATCCGCGCCAGGGCGTTGGCCGGGTTCTCCACCGCACCGCCGTACTGACCCGAGTGCAGGTCCACAGGCGACAGCACCACGTCGATCTGGGCATACATGATGCCGCGCAGGCCCACGGTGATCGCCGGGACGTTGCCCTCAAAGAACGTCGTGTCGCTGATGACCGCCACATCGGCCGCCAGCCGGTTGCGGTTTGGGCCAATCCAGGCGAACAGGCTGTCAGACCCGTACTCCTCCTCGCCCTCGAACACGAACGTGAGGTTTACCGCTGGCGCGCGGCCGACGGCACGCAGTGCCTCCAGCGCATACAGGTGCATCACCAGTTGACCCTTGTCGTCGGCCACGCCGCGGCCCACAAACCGTCCGTCCTTGAGGAACGGCTCAAACGGGGCCGTCTGCCACAGGTCAGTTGGGTCAACGGGCTGGACGTCAAAGTGGCAGTACACAAGGGCCGTCGGGGCGCCGGGCGCCTCGTGGATCTTGCCGTAGACAATCGGGTGGAGCGCGGTCTTGACCACCTCCACCTCTGTCGCGCCAAGCCCGCGCAGCCGTGTCGCGATCCACTCGGCCGCGGTGACCATGTCGCCGGCATGCTCCGGGAGCGCGGAGATGCTGGGGATCCGGGCGAACTCCAGCAGGGCAGCGGCGCGCGCCTCGCGCAGCGACGTCATCGCCGCCTCGAGGCTTGGGTCAAGCGCTGTGCTGCCGGGGGTGGCGGGGTTCGCGGTCATGCTGGCTCCTCGCTGGCGGTACTGCGGTGCTGCGGCCGTGCTGCAGTGCGGTATCCCGATGCTAGCGCGATGTCGGCCTGACCGGAGCCCTTGCTGAACGCCCGTCAACGCCGACAGGCCGGGAATCACGAAGGGCGGCCCAGACGGGTCCGCCCTTCGCGTTGTGTTCGCAGTTGTGCGGTGATCAGGCCGGCTGCGGCGCCGGGTTTGGCGCAGGGACACTTGCCCCGACGCCCGATGTGCCGCCGTCATCGTCTGATGTCTGCGTGGCGACCCGCGGGATCCCGGCATGCCGCCCAGGCTTGGGCGGCAGATCCGTGAAGAGCGTCGCGAAGCCCTCAGCGTCAACGGTCTCTTCCGCAATCAGCTTCTCTGCCAGACGGTCCAGCCGCTCGCGGTGCATGGTCAGCACCTCGGTGGCGCGATCGTAGGCGCGGTCGATGATGGCGCGGACTTCCTCGTCGATCAGCTTGGCGATGTCCTCGCTGAAGTTGCGCTTCTCGCCAAGGTCGCGGCCGAGGAACACCATTTCCTCGCGCTTGCCAAATGAGAGCGGCCCAAGCTTGTCGCTCATGCCAAACTCGGTG
>CAIXZV010000084.1 GCA_903924005.1 uncultured Chloroflexota bacterium
GACTGGAGTTCAGACGTGTGCTCTTCCGATCTTGGTTGTGCCCGGCCCAAAGATGCCGGCGACGCCCGCCTGGCGGAGCGGCTCGATGTCGTCGTCCGGGATGATCCCGCCAACGGTGACCAGCACGTCGCCGAGGCCGCGGTCTCGCAGCTGGGCGCAGACCTTTGGTACAAGCGTCATGTGGGCGCCAGACAGGATGGACAGCCCCACCACGTCCACATCCTCCTGGAGGGCCGCGGTGACGATCATGTCGGGCGTCTGGCGGAGGCCCGTGTACACAACCTCGAAGCCTTCGTCGCGCAGGCCACGGGCAAGCACCTTGGCGCCGCGGTCATGGCCGTCGAGGCCGGGCTTCGCGATCAGCACTTTGAGCGGTCGGTCGGTCATGCGCGGATTGTAGGCTGTTGCCGCACGGGCGGGTCACGCTGACGGCGAGGCATCGGGGGCAGAAGGGCGACAGTGGGCACAACTGACATGCTCGACGCAATCGTCATCGGCGGCGGCATCGCCGGCCTCGCGGCTGCGTGGGACCTGCGCGACCGAAATGTGCTGGTGCTGGAGGCTACCAACCGCGTTGGCGGCCGGATCAAGTCCGAGCCGCGCGGCGATGTCTGGCTCAACTTTGGCGCCCACGTCTTCAGCGGGGCAGGCTCGGTCTCGGACCGGCTGCTGGCCGAGACGGGCATGTCCGCTCCGCTTGTCCCCGGGCGGCTCGCGGCTGTCTCGCTCAACGGCAAGCTGGTTGCGTCCGGCGGCGTGGAGACGTTCCCCTTCCGGCTGCCGATGCCGTTGCGGTCCCGCGTAGCGCTGGTGCGCGCGGGTGTCGCGCTGCGGATCGCCGTGGCGCAGTACGCGAAGATCGCGGCGCCCGTGCCCGGTGAAGACCCTGCCGTGCGGCAGCTGCGGATGCTTGCGTTCATGGACGACCGCTCGTTCTCGCAGTTCGCCGGTCGCCTGCCCGAGGATGTGGACCTGCTGCTCCGCTCCACGCTGACGCGCTCGTCCGGTGAGCCCGAGCAGCTGCCTGCTGGCTACGGCGTGGGGTACTTCCACCTGGTCTGGAACCGCACGGCGGGTCTGTCGCGCAACATCCTGGGCGGGCCGACGCGCTTCATCGAGGCGCTGGCATTGGGTCTTGGCGATCGCATCCACCGCGGGGCGGTGGTGTCGTCCGTGCGACAGGACGACGACGGCGTGACCGTGTCGTGGATCGAGGACGGTGTGGCGCACGAGGCGCGCGCTGCCGCGGCCGTGGTGGCGACGCCCGCCTATGTGACGCGCCAGATCGTGGCCGGGCTGCCGGACGACACCGCAGCGGCGCTCGATGCGATCCCATACGGCCCGTACATCGTGGGCTCGCTCCTCACGGGCGAGACGGGACCGAAGCCCTGGGACGGGCTGTATGCGCTTGCAACGCCGAAGCGCTCGTTCAGCATGCTGTTCAACATGGGCAACGTGCTGCGGGCCGGGGAGACGGCGCGGCGGCCGGGCGGCAGCCTCATGGCGTACGCGGCGGCCGGGTTTGCCCGTGCGCTCTGGGCCCTTGACGACACGGCCATCGAGGCGCGGTTCCGCGAGGACTTCGCCGCGCTCTTCCCGGGCACCGACACCGAGGTCCGCGAGGTGGTCGTTCAGCGCTGGGAGCAGGGCGTCCCCCACCCCACCGTCGGCCGCTCAAAGCTGCAGGCGCCGCTGACTCGGCCGCTTGGCCGGGTGCATCTCGCGGGCGACTACCTTGGCTCCTGGTACACGGAGACCGCGGCGCAGACGGCCACGACGGCCGCGGCCAGGATCCGCGAGCTGATCGGCGGCTGAGCGGCGCGGAACCTGCGGAAATCTGGGTAGGCACGATGCCCACTGCTGATCCATACTCGGCGCTTGCGCGGCACCGGAAGCGTCCCCCCGGGGCAGCGTCTGGGTAGGCATGGGACGCGGAGGATCTTTGTGAAGCGTCCCGCCATTGCGCTCCTGGGTGCAGCCCTGCTGATATCGGCAGGCGCAGCGCCAGCTTCTGCAACACCGCTGCCGTACACCGTGATCGCTTCGGGCCTCCACAACCCGCGCGGTTTGGCCTTCGGGTCTGAGGGGCGCCTTTATGTCGCCGAGGCCGGGCTTGGCGCCGGCAACCCCACCGACGGGGTCATCGAGGGCTTTGGCCTCACGGGCCAGATCACCCAGATCAGCCGCCTGCGCAGCTCCAGCCCGCGTATCCGCGTCGTCGCGAGCGGACTTCCGTCGGCGGCCAACAGCGACGGCGTGGTTGGGGCATCTGGCATCTCCACCCGGGGCGAGGGCAACATCCTCGTTCAGATTGGGCTCTCGCAGGTGCAGACCGGGATCCCGAACGATCAGCTTGGCCGTCTCCTGCGGGTGTCACGCAACGGCAGCGTCCATGCAGTCGCCAACATCGGCGACTTCGACTACGCGTGGTCAACCCAGCACCAGGATCTGGCGCCGCACGACTTCACCCCGGGCGACGCAAACCCGTACGGTGTCCTGTCCACTGCACGTGGCGCGTACGTGGTGGACGCAGGCACCAACACGCTGGACTGGGTCAGCCGAAGCGGCCAGGTCAAGATCCTGGCGTACTTCCCAAACAACACCATGGCCGACGCCACGCCTACGTGCGTCACGCGCGGTCCCGACGGCGCGCTGTACATCGGCACGCTTGCGTTTGTGGACTCGCTGGGCTCCATTCTGGATCCCCACCTCCCGCCGCCAAACCCGTCGGCCGTGGTCTACCGCGTTGACCCTCGCGCGGCTGATCCCGATAGCCTGCCGACCGTCCTCTCGCTGGCGACGCCATGGGCAACCAGCCTCTGGCCGATCACCGGCTGCGCCGCCAGCCGGACCACGTTCTACGCCTCGCAGTTCATCGCAGGCGTCGGCCAGACTGGGCCGTTTGGCGATGTGGTGGCGATCCCTTTCGCGGACCCAAGCCAGCACACGTCACTCACGAGCGGGATGCTCGCCTTCCCGGGCGGCGTGGCCATCGGCCCCGACCACCACGTGTACGTGGCCAACATGAGCACATCCGCCAACGGGCAGGTTGTGCGCTTGCCGTAGCGCTTGCGACGATGCGGGCCGCGGACCGGGGACGGTTGGCGGCCCGTTTCGATTCTGGGGGCGGGCCGCCAGGCTAGGCCGCCGGGCCAGACCGCCCGATGTGCGCGAAGAACTCCGCGCGCGTCTTCTCGTTGCGCCGGAACAGGCCCAGCACCGCGGACGTGGTCATCACGGTGCCCGGCTTGCGCACGCCGCGCATTGCCGCGCACAGGTGTGTCGCCTCAAGCACCACGCCCACGCCGCGCGGCTCGAGCCGGCCCATCAGCAGCTCCGCGATCTGCTGGGTCATCCGCTCCTGCACCTGCAGCCTGCGGGCGTACATCTCCACGATCCGCGGGATCTTTGACAAGCCAATCACCTTGCCGTCTGGCACGTACGCCACGTGGGCGTGGCCAAAGAACGGCAGCATGTGGTGCTCGCAGAGCGAGTAGAACGGGATGTCCTTAACGACCACCATCTCGGAATAGTCCACGTCAAACAGCGCGTGGTTGACCAGCCGGTCCGGGTCCACGTGGTAGCCGGCGGTGAGCTCGAGATACATGCGGTGCATGCGCTCAGGCGTGCCGCGCAGCCCGTCACGGTCCGCGTCCTCGCCAATCTCCACAAGGATCTGGCGGACGGCCTCCTCGATGCGGCTGCCGCCCGACTCAGAAGAACCCGTGCTCTCAAGCGTCGCCGCAACGTCGTCGGCGTCGTTCTCCATCTCCTCAACGAGGCGGCGGACGTTGTCGGGCAGCTCGTGCGGTGCAGCAGTGTCACTCATGGCCGTTGGATGGTAGCGCGCTGGCGGCGCGGTCAGGCGCGGTCAGGCGCGCGAACCGGCCTCGCTGAACCCAAGTGCAGGCAGCGGCTCATACGCACACCCTTCGGCCCCGCGCAGCCAGGTCCGGGCGTTCTCGCCCAGGGCCGGGATGTAGTACCCGCCCTCCGCCAGGATCACCAGACGCTTGCCAACCGCGGCCGCCCGCTTGCCCACCTCGTGGTACACGGGCGTCGTCAGCGCGAAGTCCCCGATGGGGTCCTGACCGTAGGTGTCAAAGCCCAGCGAGACCACCATCACGGACCCCGGCTCATCGGCAATCCGGTCCAGCGCCCGATCCAGGGCGACAAGATAGGTCTCGTTGGAGCAGCCGGCCGGCAGCGCCACGTTGAGGTTGGCGCCTACGCCGTCGCCCTCGCCCGTCTCGTCCTCCCAGCCCAGCACAAACGGGTACTGGCGATCTGGATGGGCGTGGAGCGAGGTGTAGAGGACGTCGCCGCGGCGCCAGAAGATCTGCTCGGTCCCGTTGCCGTGGTGGTAGTCCACGTCCAGGATGGACACGTGCTCGCCGGTGCGGCGGGAAATCTCCTGCGCGGCGATGGCGGCGTTGTTGAAGTAGCAGAACCCGCCGTACATGGACCGCGCGGCATGGTGGCCGGGCGGGCGGCACAGGCCATAGGCGGCGCGCTCCCCGCCGTCCAGGACAAGGTCCACGGCTGTCAGCGCCACGTCTACGGCGGCGCGGGCGGCCGCGTACGTACCGGACACGATGTACGTGGAGGTGTCCAGCGCCCAGAAGCCAGCCCGGCCCTCAATCTTGGGTGACTCCCGGCGGAACCGCGGCGACATGCCCTCGGTGGCCGAGGCATGGGTCATCGTCTCGGGCGCCAGGAAGTCGTACGGGACGCGCTGCTTGCGGGCCTCCTCCCAGGCCTCCGAGAGGAACTTCAGCAGCCCCGGGTGGTGGACGGCGGTGATGGGCCCGTCGCCGTGCTCCGTGGGATCGGCGAAGACAAACCCGCCGTCAGCGGCAAGCGTGGCGCGGATGCGCTCCGCGCGGTTGGCCACCTCGTTGGCCGGGACCTGGACGCCCATCACGGTCTGCGTTGTGATGTCGTGGCCAAGGTGGGCGGGCGAGTAGACAACGCGCATGGGCTGGACTCTCCAGACTGTCGGGGCGGACCGGGATGACGATGCTACCCGAGCAGCAGGGCGGTCACCTCGGCAGGTCGATACCGCGGAACGTTGTGGGCCGCGTCGAATGCAACTCGGGTGATCGGGCTGCCGCCAGCCGCTACGCGAGCGTTGGCCGCGCGGTCAAGCTCTGCCAGACGCGGTACCGGATCGCCGGCCAGCGTTGCCACCACCGCCGTGACAGGGCAGCGCACGGCCGCCAGCACGGGCGCGGGGTCGTAGCCAAACATCGCCCGGACGATCGCCTCCACCACAAACGGGCGCACAGAGCGGACCACGCGGCCGGCCGCCGTCTCCACCACGGCGTCGCGCGCCGCCCGCTCCTGATCAGCGTCCCAGCTGGCGGGGTCAAACCCACGGCGGTCGGCCAGCCAAGCGGCCATGGTGCGCATGACCTCCGGGGGCTCGTCCAGCCCACGCAGGAACTCGTCGGCGTCCAGACCCGTGACGACCTCCAGACGCTCAAATCCGCCATCCACCAGGACAAGCCCAGCGCACCGCTCCCGCATCGCCACTGCCGCCGCCGCGGCGACGCAGCCGCCAAAGCCGTGGCCGGCGAGGACAACGCGGTCTAGCCCGGCACCATCGGCCACCGCCGCCACATCGGCCGCCAGCGAGACAACGTCATACCCGTCCTGCGGTGAATCGGAGAGCCCCTGGCCGCGGAGATCGGCCACCACGGTCCTGCGCTGTCCCGCGAGACGGCGCGCAACCGGCGCCCAGACCGAGGCGGGCGAGAGCAGGCCCGGCAACAGCACGACAGCGGGGGCGTCGCTGTACGGTCCGCCCCAGTCAAGGAAGTGCAGTCGCACATCGCCAGGGCCGCCAACGAGGAAGCCTTCTGGGTCGGCCACGGGTGAAGGATCGGGGGTCATCGCCGGTAGGATAC
>CAIXZV010000085.1 GCA_903924005.1 uncultured Chloroflexota bacterium
GGCGCTGCTCGGCTCCGCGCGCGCCGTGCGCAAGGACCACCAGATGGGCACAGCTATCGACTTCCGGGTCGCCGGCGGCGGGCTGCCGTGGTCCACCGGGAGCTCCGCGTGGGACCGGGCGCGGGCCGGCGCCCGGCTGGCGGCGAACGCCCGGCGGTACGCCTTCGCCATGTCGTGCCCGGCGGGCTCGCGGGCCGCGGCCTGCCGCTGGCACGAGTCCTGGCACGTCCGCTACCCGGGCTGGTCGGCCGCCGCGGCGATCCCCGCCGCCGGGCTCGCGCCCCGGGTGTGGCGCCGCGCGCGGCCGATCGAGCCCGACCTGACGGCGTCTCCCGGGCCGACGTCCACGCCGGCGCCCAGCGATTCGGCGTCGCCCGCGTCGAGCGACCCGGCTCCGCGGTCCCCCGGCGTGCCGGACACGGCGCGTCCTGATCGAGAGCAATCCGCAGCGTCGTCAAGACCGCGGGCAGCCGGAGTCCGGCGCCGCGGGGAAGGGTAGTGGAGAGTACCGTGTCATCCCGTCCTGCCGGCACGACGCCCGTCGAGTTCAGCGTGCACGCCCGCCATCGGGCGTCCGCCCTGGACCTCGCGTCCGGCGTCGCTGTCGCGGTGCTGCTCGCGGGCGCCGTCCTTGCTGCCAGGCCCGCGATCGCCCCGGCGGCCGCCCTCGCCAGCCCGCCGATGGCGCCCGCCGCAGCCCTCAACGCCTCGTCGAGCCTCCTCGCGGGCGCCGTCAGCCCCGGCGGCGCGGGCTTCGGCTTCTTCGCCGTCCAGCGCACCACCGAGTACCAGCGCCCCGGCGGCCCCGCGATCCCCGTCACCGACCCGGCGACCGGCCGGACCGCCATCGGCCAGACCGACCGGCTGTTCATCAACGCCATGATGAGCAGGGGCTTCGTCACTCCGGACGGCTTCACCATGGAGATGCGCGCCGGCACCGAGGCCGCCGCGTCGGCCGCGGACTTCGCCAAGGCGCCCGCCGTCTTCGCCGTGCTCGCCCGCGACGGCGGCACGTGGCGCGACGACGGCGCCGGCTGGTACCCCACGACGGCGCTGCCCGGGATGGGCATCGACCTCGCCACGGCGCGGCTGCTGCCGCGGGCGCTGGGGCGCATCGGCTCGCTCACCTCCGCCGGGGCCGACACGGTGAACGGGGCGCAGGCGTGGGCCTACACGGGCACGGTGGCCGTCGCCGACTACCCGGGCGCGGTCGCCGCCGACGGCGCAGCCTTCACGGACCCGGCCGTCGCGGTCAAGGTCTGGGTCGACGCCGCTGGCCGGCCGGTGCAGCTCTGGATCCGCGCCCGGAACACGAACCAGACGGTGTACGACCTGGTGAGCGAGACCACGGTCACCTTCGACTACAGCGCCGCCCCGCCGCTGCCCCGGCCCGACCCGACGGCGGCCCCCGAGCCGCCGCTGCCGCCCGACCCCGCGGCAGCCACGGCAAACCAGTAGGCCCGGAGGACGAGCTGATGCGCACACCCGTCACGCGCCGCGCGCTGTCCCTGGCGTTCGCCGCCCTGCTCGCGGCCACGGCCTACGTCCCTCCGGTCAACCAGGCCGTCGCCCCGCTCGCCGGCGCGGTTGTCCCCGCCATTCAGGCGGCAGCCGCGGCCGGCACGCCCTGCTCCAACTACTCGGACTCGTACCCGCTCTTCACGGGATGGCTGTCCAACAGCTCGGGAACCAAGCTCGCCAGCTCGACCACCGGCTCGGTATACGGCCGCGTCAGCAACATCGACCAGACGTGGGACCCGACGCACTGCTACGTCTACCGGTACGACGCGCTGGTCTGGTCGCGCAACGGGACCACGACGAACCTGGCGGTCGACTGGGGCGCCCTCTCCGGGGACGGCGTGCCGTGCCGGTACATCGCGGGCACGAGCGACTACCTGCACGCCAACGCGGGCGCCTGCCCGGCGTCCATCACCACCGCCCGGAACGTCGTCGCCCTGAACCCCGAGGCCGTGTACCACAACGACACGGCGTTCAACTCAACGGGCGACTTCGCGTTCGCCCACGCGGACTGCTGGACCTGGTACGGGGCCAACGGCAGCGGCAGCGCCCACCCGCTGACGGGCGCCACCACCTCGGGCACCTCGGGCAAGCCCGGCGTCAACTGCGGGAACAAGGCCATCGAAGCCTCGGGCTCGACGCAGGCGCTCGTGTACGACCAGACGGCGCCGACCGGCACGACTGTCACGATCGCGGGCGGCGCGGCGTACAGCACCACGACCGCGGTCGCGCTGGGGACTGCGGCGACCGACGCCGTGGCCGGCGTCTCCCTGATGCGCTTCTCGAACGACAACGCCGCGTGGTCCGCGTGGCAGGCGTACGCCACCAGCGCGAGCTGGACGCTGGCGGCCGGCGACGGGGCGAAGACCGTCTACGCCCAGTTCCAGGACGCCAACGGCAACACCAGCGCGTCGGTCGGCGACACGATCGTGCTCGACACCACCCCGGGCACGCCGAACCCGCCCGACGTGGCGTGCTCGGGGACGGGCGTGTACCAGGCGGCGGCGAACGACACCTGCTACTTCCGGCCGGCGGCGGCCTCGACCGTCACGCTGACCGGGACGGTCAGCGACCCCCAGTCTGGGATCGCCTACACGGGGTTCCAGGACCTCGCGCCGGCGACGGGCTGGACGCCGAGCCCGGCGCTGCCCTACAACGCCGCCACCTCCCCGTACACCGAGGCCCTCGGCTTCTCAGCCTCCGCTGCGACGTCTACGATCGGCGTCTTTGCCCGCAACGGGGCGGGCCTCGACACGTATGCGCGCACGGTCTCGCTCCACGCCGACACCGAGGGCCCGCGGACGACCTGGACGGCGCCGCTCGGCGCGAACCGACAGCCGGAGGGCGGCCTGACCGTCAGCTGGACCGAGGCGGACTACGACGGGCCCGGCTCCCCCACGGCTGGGTCTGGGGTACTGAGCCGCTCGCTCAGCGAGCAGGCGCGCGCCGCAGACGCGGCCGGCAACTGCACCGGCGCGTGGACGAGCACCGGACGTTCGTGGGCGGGCGCGAGCCCGGTCCAGGTGTCCGGCCTGATCGCCGACACCTGCTACCAGTACATCGAGACGCTGACCGACCAGGTGGGCAACGTGCTCGCCTCCTCGGCGTCGGGCAGCGTCGTGCGCGACCCCAGCACCAGCCTCGGACAGCAAGGTCAGCAGACATTCGAGGCATGGGATCTGGGCTCCGGCGACGGCATCGCGGTCAACGCCGCGACCGGCAACCTCGTGCTCACCCACCCGATCGTGTCGCTGCCCGTCCGGGGCGGCTCCGCCGCGTTGACCCTCGCCTACAACAGCCAGGACCCGGTCAGCATCGGGATGGGCCCGGGATGGCGGCTCAACACCGACCGGCGGCTCGAGAGCCCGGCCTGGGGCTCCAGCGTCATCTTCACCGGGGCCGACGGCGCCCGGCACACGTTCACGTGGGTGTCCGCCACCTCGAGCTACCAGCGCCCGAGCACGCTGTACGCGGCCCTCACCCAGAGCGGCTCCGGCTTCAGGCTGACCTACCGCGACGGGTCCTACGATGTCTTCACGTCCGCCGGGCTGCTCGCCGAGGAGCGGGACCGCTACGGCAACGGCGTCAGCCTTGATCGCAGCGTCGCCAACCAGGTCTCGCTGGTGGACGCGGCGGGCGGCCGCAGCATCGTCTTGGCGTACGCCTCCGGCCGCCTGACGTCGATCACCGACTGGGCCTGGATCAACGGCTCAGGCGTCGTCCAGGCCACGGCCACGGGCTCCCACCGCGTCTACCGGCTCTTCTACGACACCAGCGGGGATCTCGCCGGCTGGTCTGACCCGCTCAACACGACCGGAAGCTGCCCGACGGGCGGCAGCCACCTGACGTGCGTCACCTATGCAGCCGGCCAACTGACGGCGATCAGCAAGACCCAGACGCTCGAGACGCTCACCTCGGGTGTGCTGGGCACCAGCACGCGGACGGCGACCACCGCCGTGGCCTACTCGGGCAGCGACGTCGCGACCGTCACGGACGCGGAGCAGAACGCCCAGGGCAGCCCCGCCAGGACGACGTTCACGCGCGACGCGCCGGGCCAGGTCGTCGTCGTCCGTCCGGGCTCGCCCGCGTCGACGACCGCGTACCTGCTGGTGGCACCCGGCGACCCGCTGGCGCGGGCCCAGTCCGTCATCCGCACCGTCGGGGCGGGCGCCGTCGAGCAGCGCACGACGTGGGACGCCGCCTTCCCGACCGAGCGCGCGGCGGTCACCGAGAACTATGGCGGCACGCCGTCGCGGACGGTCACGACCACCTTCGTGGCGAACTCGATGGGCCTGGTCGCGCGCGTGGTCGAGCCGCTCGACGGCAACAGCGCCCACGACCGCTGGACCGACTACGCCTACAACGCGAACGGCGACGTCACCTCCGCCACCGTAAGCCAGGCGGGATCCACGAACGACACGACGCCGCTGCGCACGGTCACCGTCAGCTGCTGGGCGGCATACACCACTACGCCTCCCGCCGACCAGCGCACGTGCCCGTCGGGCACCGGCCTCTACCTCGTCCGGACGATCCA
>CAIXZV010000086.1 GCA_903924005.1 uncultured Chloroflexota bacterium
GACCGGCCGGACGCGCCGCCCGCCGAACCGCCCGGGGCGGTCGTGCGCGCCAGGGCGCTGCCGCCGGGCCCCGGCGCCGCAGCACCGCTCGGTGCCGGCGTCCTTGACCCGCCAGCGGCGGCGGCGGCCTCCGGGCTCCGGCTCGACGGCGCGGGGATCGCGCGCCTCCAGGCCGCCGTGCCGCAGGCCGGGGCCTTCGCGTACCCGATGAACACGGCCGCCGTCGAGACCGGCGGCGTTGCCTACCAGATCACCTGGATCGCCGACTGGACTGAATGGATCGGGGCCGGCGCGTGAGCCGCGCCCGCACGACTTGGAGGGACGCAATGCACGCTCGCCTCGGCCTCCTGGGCACGCTCCGCACCGCCGGCGCGCTGCGGATCCTCGCCGTCGCCCTCGTGCTCGCGGCCGGGGCCTTCTCCGCGCAGGCTGTCGGCGCCCCGGCGCCCGTGGCAGCCGCGTGCAACGGCTGGCCGTCGTCGGGCGGCGTGCCGCCGACGGGCCACGACTACTTCGACTTCTCCAGCGGCTCCGGGACCTGGTCCAACGGCGACGTCAAGGTCCTCATCCCCCCGTCCTACACGTGCTCCGGCTGGCTCCGCACCTACACGTACAACGCGGTGTCGACCATCTCGAGCGGGCACTTCTACTGGATCCGGATGATGACCTCGAGCGGCAGCACGACCAACTGCAACTACGCCGGCTCCGGCACTGACTACATGCGCCAGGACGGCTGCGGGACGGCCAGCTTCCCGATGGCGTCCGGGGCGGGCCTGAGCCAGAACACGACGTACAGCAACTTCGGCATCGCGTACGCCTCTTGCATCTCGAGCCTGGGGGCCCACGTGGGCTGGACGACCAGCAACACGCCCGGCGCCAACTGCGGGACCCCGGCCTCGCGCACGCCGATGTCGAGCCCGCCCAAGTTCGACTGGACCGCGCCCTCCCCCGCGCCGGCCGTCGTCATCACGCCCGGGAGCCACGCGGTGGTCAGCGGCTCCACGGTCTACATCGACGGCCAGGTCGCGAGCTCGCTCACCTCGACCGCCTCGGGCTCGACCGACACCGGCGGCTCCGGCCTCGTCTACGGCCAGGCCCTGACCGGGGCGGCGAACCCGCCCTGGAGCCCGCTCAGCTCCTCGTCCTCGAGCCAGGCATTCGCCTGGACGACCGGCGTGACCGACGGCCAGACCGTGACGCTGACGGTCACGGCGAACGACGTCGCGGGCAACTCGTCAGCCGCCGTCACGCGCACGCTGATCGCCGACTCGGCCGCCCCGGCCGCCGCGATCAGCTTTCCCGAGGCCGGCCGCCCCGTCGCCGGCACGGTTGCGGTGACGGGCGAGGCCACCGACACCGTCGCGTTCGCCAGCTACACCCTCGACTTCGGCGCAGGGTCGAGCCCCGGCTCGTGGACCACGGTCGCGACCGGCACGGCCGCCGTGGCCGCCGGGGGCGCGCTCGGTTCCTGGGCGACGGGCTCCCTCGCCGCCGGCGCGTACACCCTCCGGCTCAGGGCCACCGACATCGTGGGCCACGCGTCCACCGCGCAGAGCCTCGTCTACGTCGACAACACGCGGCTCGGGCAGGACCCGTTCATCACGCGCGTCCCGTTCGACCTGGGCGGCGGCTGGTCGCTGGGCGTGGGCGTGGAGCACGGCGACGCCACGCTGTCGCGCCAGCTGTTCTCGATCCCGTCCTACGGCCCCGAGCAGTCGCTCTCGCTCGCCTACAACTCGGCCGACACCACCGTGGGCGCACTCGGCATGGGCTGGACCAGCAACCTGACGCAGCACCTCTCGTTCGACTCCGGGTTCGTGGTCTGGCACCGCGAGGACGATGGGCGCGTCCCGTTCGGCCAGGTCTCCGGGTCGTGGACGCCGCTGCCGGGCAGCTTTGAGAAGCTGGCCGCAGGCTCCGGTTCGGACGCGGGCCGGTACATCGTCACGCTCAAGGACCAGACCAGGCTCGTCTTCGAGGGCAGCGGCGCGGGCCGCCTGCTGCGGATCGACAACCGCTTCGGCAAGTCGCTGACGGTCGCGTGGGGGAGCGGGTCGGCAACGGTCACAGACGTCTCCGGCTCGGCCCGCCAGGAGGCCGTCACCTTCTCCGGTTCGCAGATCTCCAGCGTCGTCGACGGCGCCGGGCGCACCTGGTCGCTCGGCTACAACGGGAGCGGCAACCTCGTGACGGTGACCGAGCCCGACCCCGACGGGTCAGGCCCTCTCGCCTCCCCGGTCTCGACGCTCGGGTACGACCCGACGAGCCACCTGCTGACGTCGATCAGCCGCGCCCGCCGCACCGCTGCGGGCGGCTCCGACACCCTCGTCTGGTCGCTCGGCTACACGGGCGCCCGGGTCACAACAATCGCCGACCCCATCGCCAACGCGTCCTACCCGACTGCGACGGCCACATTCGCCTACGGCGCCGGCAGCACCGCAGTCGCACTGCCGAAGACCTACAGCCCCCTCGTCCGTAACACGACGACCTACAGCATGGTCGATGCGCTGTCTAACGTGGACGGGCTCGGGCGGGTGTGGTCCGTCACGGACACGCTGGGCGACCAGACGACCCAGACGTGGAATCCCGACTCCACGATCGCCGACGTCGCGGACGCGGGGGAGTGCACACCGCGTTCACCTACCTCACTGACGGCACGGGCAACGTCGACACGATGACCGCCGACGCCCTCGGCGCGGCGGTCACCACGAAGTACCTCTACAACGCCTCCAACGACGTGACTGAGACCGACACCGCCTACGGGACAGCGGACGAGGTCGCCACCACGGAGGCGTACGACTCGGCCGGCTCCGGCGGCACGCCGGGACACCTCGTCCAGGTCACCGAGAACGCCGGCGGGACGCCGCAGTCGGTCACCCAGTACGCCTACAACGCCTACGACCTCGTGTCGGCCGAGCTGGACCCCAAGGGGATCACCTCGACGCACTCGTACGATGTCTACGGCAACGAGACGCAGACGGTCCACAACTGCACCATCACTGGCACCACGCCGCCCGGGGACCCAGCGTGGAAGACCTGCCCGGCGACGGGCACGCACGACAAGTCCACCAACGTCACCGACTCGTGGTCGTTCACGCTGGCCGCGGCCGCCGGCAAGCTCGGGCTCGCCGACAGTTCCACGACCGGCACCACGGACACCGCGGGGATCGCGACCGCGTTCGTGTACGACGCCCTCGGCATGACGACCTCCGAGACGCCGCCCGAGGGGGCGACGACCCGCGAGTGGGACCAGCTCGGCAACGAGTTCAGGACCACGCGGCCCGGGTCTCTGGTGACCACGCGCACGCTCGATCTAGTGAACCGCACGACGGTCGAGGTCGCCCCCGGCGTCACGACGACCACGGTGTACGACGCGACAGGCGCCGTGACGTCGCGGACCGTCGCGGGGGACACCTCGACGAGCACCTACGACGGCGCTGGCAACCTTGTCTCGCAGACGGTCGACCCCGGCACCGCCCCCCACCTCAACCTCACGACGGAACACGCATACGACGGGTCCGGGCGCGAGACAGCCGGCCGCGACCCCTCGCTCACCGTCAGGGCCACCGTGTACGACGACCAGGGCCGGGTGGCCAAAGTGATCGAGAACTGCACGAACACCGCGACGACCGTCTGGGCGCAGGGAGACCCGGGGTGGAAGGCGTGCGCGGGTACGGGCACCCGTGACGCGACGTGGAACCTCACGACGCAGTACACCTATGACGCCCGCGGGAACAAGGTCGAGGAGGACGCCCCGAACGGCCGCGTGACCAGGTTCGCCTACGACGACCTCGACCGCCTGGTCTCCCAGGTCGACAACTGGAAGGCCTCCCCGTCGGGGCTGACCGAGAGCGTCACCACCAGCTACGCCTACGACGCCGCCGGCAGGCAGATCGGGGTCCAGTCCCCGACGAACACGGGCGGCACCTCGGTCGCGATGACGGTGCGGGACAGCCTGGGCCGGGCCGTCAAGACCATCGCGAACTGCACCGACACCATGCCGCCGGCGAACTGGTGGGCGTGCGCCGGCACCGCGACCCCGTCGGCGTCCGTCAACGTGGTCACCACGTACGCCTACGACGGCGCCGGCAACCAGGTCGCAGTCACCGCGCCGGACCCGTCCGCTACCTCCGGCTCGAGCACCTCAACCACCACGACCCGCTACGCCTACGACGCGGCGAACCGCCTCTGCCGCGTGCTCGAGAACGCGGGCGTCGACCTCCAGTCGCTCGCCGACCCGTGCTCCACGGCCGTGACGGGCACCGCGACCACCAACGTCTCGACCCGCTACACCTACGACGCGGCCGGCCGGCTCGCCACGATGGTCGACGGGAACGGACACACCACGGCCTACGGCTACGACAGCCGCGGCCGGATGACCTCGCTCCTCGACGCCTCGTCGGCCACGCTCGCGTGGGCGTACGACGACGGCGCCCGGACGAAGACCCAGACCAACCGGACCGACACGACCCCGCTCACGCCGACGATCACCTGGACCTACGACGCCGTCGGCCGCGTGTCCACCCGGGCGTACCTCGACGACGCCGGCGCCGCCCGGACCACGAGCTACGCCTACACGGGCGAGGACCTCTCGTCCGCGGCGGACGGCTCTAGCTCGGTCTCGATCACCACCGACCGGCTCCACCGGCCCGTGACCGTCACGGTCGGCGGCGACTCCGCCGCGACGACGACCTACGGGTACAGCTTCACGGCGCCGACGCGGGCCGACGCCTCCGGGTCGTACACCATGGCCGTCGACCCCTACGGAAGGGTCACGTCCCTCACCGACCCGGTCCACGGGACGCCGTTCGCCTGGGCGTACGGCTCGGACGCACAGGTCCAGACCCTCACGATGCCCAACGGCAACAGCGCGGCGCTCACGTACGACGCCACGGGCCGGCTGCTCACCAAGGTCACCGGCGCGCGGGCCTCCTACATGTACGCCTACAACCAGGCCGGCAGCCGCCTGACCGAGGCGTCGACCGTGACGGGCGACCCGGCCAACGGCACCGCCACGTTCACCTACGACCAGCTCGGCCGCCTCACGGGCGAGGCGCTGCCGGGCATCACGGCGATGACCGACACCTGGGAGGCCGTCCCGAACCGCGACTCCATCACCGTCAACGGCACCCCGACCACCCAGACATTCAGCGCCGCGAACCGCCCGACGGGCGCCTACACGTTCGACGCGGACGGGCGGATGACGGCCCGCCCGGGCTCCCTGGGCGGCTCGCTCGAGTGGGACAGCCTCGGCCGCCTCGCCCGCGTCCGGGCGACCCCCGGCGGGACGCTCGTCGCGCAGTACACGTACGACGCGCTCGACCGGCTCCTCACCTTGGACCGGCCGGGCCAGACCAGGGTCCGCTTCCGCTACCAGGGGGCGACGACCGCCGTCGCGCAGGTCGCCGACGACTCAACGGGCGCGGCCATCCGCAACGTGGCCGTGGGGCCCGACGGCACGGTGCTCGAGGACTGGCTCGGGACTTCCCGGCGCATCTACGGCACCAACGGGCACAGCGACACCACCTGGACAGCCGACGACACGGGCGCCGTCACCGCGACGCTCCGCTACGACCCGTGGGGCAACCTGCTCCGCTCGACCGGATCGCTGCCGGACTGGCGCTTCCAGGGGAGCTGGTCCGACGCCTCGACGGGCCTCTCCTGGGCCGTGGCCCGCTGGTACGACCCCGTGCTCGGCTCGTTCATCAGCGAGGACTCGCTGCTCGGGAAGCCGGACTCGCCGGCGAGCCGGCACCTCTACGCGTACGGGGCGGGGGACCCGGTCAACGCGTGGGACCCGACTGGGCGGATCGTATTCACGTTCCCAGGCAACCGATCGGCGTCGCGGACGTGGGGCGAAGCCCAAATTGATCCGGCCAAAGGAGGCGGAGGCTGGCGTCTGACGGCGTACGCGGACTGGGGTCGAACGGCCGGCGCCGAGATGACGATGACGAGCAATGTCGTCCCTTGTTGGGGACGGGCGTGCGGGAAGCAGCGGTTCTCGGTCGGGCTAAGCGCAGACATGGATTCGGCCGAAGGTCTGGACGCCTGGGTCGGCGCAGCGGCGGTCTCGGATTGGGTTGAGATCCGCCTTGTCGTATTCGGAGGTCCCAATGGTCGGACCTTGCGCGACGTCACGGACAGCGAAGGGTTGCGAGTCTTGCGCGAGGGCAAGTTCTGCACTATCAAGGTTGGGTGCCTGGGCGGGATCTACCATTCGGGCCGAGTCGCCTTCTCGATGTTCCACGCAGGCTCGTTCAGCAACTTCCGGGTTCCGGCACTTGGGACCAGAATGGCAGTGCGAATGACCTACCACCTGTCGGTATCGACTTTTGGACCGAGCGTTTCGCTGCCATTTCTCAACACCTCCGCTCCGGCCCATCTGGAGATCACGCACCCAAAGGTCGAGATCTGGTAGGGCGATGCCTGTATGTTCTCGTTGTGGGCGCAGTCAATCTGGTTTGTTGCGACGTCGAGGCGTCATTGCACGCCATCTGCAGGGCCAGCAGTAATGGAACCATTAGAGAACACACTTGATGACTGCTGATCGCTTGGTAAATGTGCCGGATCAGGAAGTGGCGCCGCCCGGCAGGCGAGCGCTCGGGTGCGCAGGCCTGTGGCTCCTCCTCGCCGGGGCGAGCACCGTGTGGACCGTCGCCGTCGTTGTCCTGGGCTTAAACCCAGTCTTCATGGTGTCCTTCCTCGGTGTCGGGGAAGGCCCCGGGGGCCAGCCGGCCTTGAGCGGCATCGCGATCCCGATCGTGCTGGCGCTGGCCACGCTCGTGCCAATTGGGCTGCTCGGGATGCTAGGCGGCTTTCGGCTGCTCCGAGGCAGGTCCTCCCGGATGGCGCTCGTTGCAGCGGTCGCTTGGGTGTTCGTCGGGACCGTCGTATGGGCCGTCGGCGGCACGCCAGACACCCTCGTGATCTCCGGGGCGATGCTCAGTCTGATCGCATACGGGACGTTGCGTCGGCAGCGGCGCCACCCTTGGCACCACCAGGTGGCGCCAGAGTCCTGACGGCATTGCACGCGGCGGCCCAACGCCGAGTTGCCATAATTCGGGTCTATCCGGGACCTGGTCCTGGGCAGGCAGGTCCGGCAACGCGGATCGGCAGAGGCCAGGCGACCGGGACGTTAAGGTCGCCACTGGAGGTTTGACTCCTCTCGCCCCGACCAACGGACCTCCTCGTCCCTTCTGCGATGTGCACAACAAGGTGCCCGGACACCCGGCGATACACCTCGGCATTGCCCGCCCGCCCGCCGGCCACCATTCTGGCTCGAGTGCCCCGTCGGTGGCAGGACTCTCGACCGCGACACCGGCCGTGATCCAAGGAGGTGCCTATGGGAGATCAGCGCGAGAACCTCTCAGGTGGTCATGGCCATGGCCGTGCCCGGCGAGCGCCAGCGCGGACGCCGGGCCGCCCCGCTCGACCGGGGCCACCGCCCTCACGACTCCGCCGCGCCCGACTGCCCCTGGCGCCGGCTCCCCGGACGAGCGGTCCCGGCCGCAGCCGCGGCCTCATCGCCGCCTTCGCGGACGTGATCCGCGACGCCATGGCGGCCGATCGAGTGAACACAACCGGCTCGGCACCGGACGAGGTCGGGCGTACAATCCCGCACCCTGACACGACCAGACCTGATGACAACGACACCGATCCCCAGGCTTCCTAGAGCCCTCGACGACCTCCGAGGGCTCCGAGCCGCGCGCTGGATCCGGGAGTCGACGCGCGGCCAGTACGACAACTACGGACCCGAGGCGCAGCGCGACCAGCAGGACCGCTCCCTCGGCCGCTGGGACCTCGCCGACAC
>CAIXZV010000087.1 GCA_903924005.1 uncultured Chloroflexota bacterium
CTCCTCGCCTTTGCCAGCGGTGCGGGCACCCTTGTGGCGGTCCTTGCCGCGCTGGCGGCGATCATCGGGCACAGCCGCTCCATCTTCCTGAACTTCGGCGGGGGTCGCGGGATTGCGCCAAGCTTCGGCGCCCTGCTGGTCATTCAGCCGCTGGTGGCCGTCGCCATCCTGCCCGTGTTCCTCGGGGGGATCTGGATCACCAAGTACTCGTCGGTGGGTTCGCTGTCTGCGTCGCTGCTGGCGGGCGTCCTGCTGGCGGTTCTCGTGGCGGTTGTGCCGCTGGACCCGTGGCTGTACGTCTACGCCGTCGGTGGACCGGGGCTGATCTGGACGTTCCACCACGACAACATCGCGCGTCTGCTTGCCGGCACCGAGCGCAAGGTGGGCTCGCCCCGCACGTAGCGGCCTCCTGAAGGCCTACGGCAGCGTCTCACCAAGCACGCGCAGCGTGTTCTCCCCCATCACCGCTCGGATGGCCGCCTCGTCCAGCCCAACGTCAAGCAGCGCGTCCGTGAGGTGTGCGAGACCAGCGGCGTCAAACGGCACCTGCACGGCGCCATCCCAGTCCGAGCCAAGCCCCACGTGGTCAACGCCCACGCGCTCGATGGCGTAGGCGACAGACCGCGCAATCCAGGACGGCTCCACGCCGCCGGACGCCGTGTCCCAGAAGCCGATGCCGATGACGCCACCGGTGGCGGCAATGCCCTCGAGATGGGCGTCCGAGAGATTGCGCGCGTTGTCGCAGACGCCGCGCACACCCGTGTGCGACGCCACGATGGGCCGGGTGGCAACCGTCAGGGCGTCATCGATCGTGGCCGCAGACGCATGGGCCACGTCGAGGATCACGCCGTGCGCCTCCATGCGGCGGATCATCTCGCGGCCAAGGTCAGTCAGCCCGCCCTGCGCCACGCCGTGGGCGCTGCCGCCAAACACCGTGTCAAAGAAGTGCGACGGCGAGATCATCCGGATCCCGGCGTGCGCCACCACGTCCACATTGGCCGGGTCGTCGTCAAGCGCGTGGGCGCCCTCAATTGAGAGGATGCCGGCGGTCAGCGATGGGTTGGCCGTACGGTCGGCGAGATAGGCCGCCAGATCAGCCCGCGTCTTGAGCAGGCGGAATGCGCCTCCAGACGCCGCTTCAAAGCGGTGCGCGCTGGCCGACAACTCCAGCACGCGCGCCGTGAGGCTCCGCCAGGTTGCCGGCGGCCAGTGGCGCGCCAGCGCAATCAGCGTCACGTCATCGCTGGTGGGCACGTTGCGCTCGATGTTCAGGTTGCGCGGCGTCTTCACCGGCATCGAGAAGACCTGGAGCGCCACGTTGCCCTCAACCATGCGCGGCACGTCCACATGGCCGCGGTCGCCGCGGCGCAGCAGGTCTCGGCCCCAGAGCAGCGAGTCCGCGTGCAGGTCGGCTATCCGCAGCGTCGCGTGCAGGGCGGCCGCCCGATCCGACACCGGCGGCAGCACGCCGGGTCCCACCGGGTTCATGCGCCGCTCCGTCCGTGCCAGAACGCGCGTCAGCACAGGGCCTGCCACCACCAGCCCGGCCATCCCAACCGCGCCAACAACGCCCGCGGCCACCGCCGCACGGCGCCCGGCCGTCACGACCCGGCCTCCGACCCGCCAGACACGCGCGCCCGCACGGGCGTGATCCGGACCGGCACGTTGTAGCGATCCGCCATCTTGGCTGGTGACGCAAACCCGGACGCGATCCAGTCCGCGTACTTGGCGCAGTAGGCGGCGTGGTCCGGCAGGGACGGCATCGCTGGATCGATGCGGGCGGTCCCCTCAATCACCAGGATGTCGCCACCGGAGCCGTCGTCGGCCAGATGGAACGAGACGCGCGGGTTGGCCGCAAGGTTCTCGTTGCGCTTGGCGCGGTTGTCGCTGTACACGAGCAGGTCGCCGCCGTCGAGGATGAACCAGATGGGGAACGTCTGGGGCTGGCCCTCGGCCGTCACGGACGTCAGCCATGCCACGCGCTCCGTACCCAGTCTGGCCAGCGCATGGCGGTCCTTCGCGCTGCCGGTGTCAAACATCGTCACAATCCTTCCCGTTTGCGGGCCGCGGCGCGCCGAGCACCGGGTCCCGTTCTGACTTCGTCAAGAAAGGCAAGCGAGCGGGCGTCACGCTCCAGGGCCACCCGCATGAAGTCACGCATCACCGCCTCCACCTCGCGCTCCACCTCGCTGGGCAGACGAAGCGAGGCGATGGCCTCGATGTCGAGGCGCTGATAGGCCTTGAGCACCTTGAGCGCGTCGAGTGACAGCTTTGCGCGATCGGCCGGCGGCCCCGGACAGCGACTGCAGAGGACGCCGCCAAGGGGCGGAACCCAGCGGAACGCCTCGTCGGCCTCCAGCAGGCGGTCGCACTCAACGCAGCGATCCGTTTCGGGCCGCTGGCCAAGCTCGTCAGCGAGGTGCATCTCGTACCAGCGCGCAACGCGACCCGGCGCCATGCCCGCGTCCAGCAGTTCATATGCACGGCGCAGGAGCGCGTAGAGGGGGTCGGCGGCGTGGCGCTCCTCAAGGCTGCGGTCGGCCAGTTCTGCGAGGTACCAGGCGGTGGCAGCGCTCTCAAGGCTGTCGCGAAGCCGGAGCCAAGCGTGGCTCACCTGCACCTCGGTCACCACGTCAAACGTGCGGCCCCGGGCGAGCGTCACGCGCAGTTCGGCAAACGGCTCAAGCGACCCGCCAAGACGCGACGTGGGGCGCCGCACCCCCTTTGCAATCGCCTTGAGTTTGCCCTCACCGGGCGTAATGAGCGTCAGGACGCGGTCCGCTTCCCCCAGGTCAAACCGGGTGAGGACCATGGCGTCGGTGACGTAGCGGCGAGGAGCGGGCACAACCCGACGGTAGCACCGCGCGCGAGTGGACGACGCACGCCCAAGGCCGCCAGGGTCAACAGGCTACTTGGGACGAACACGTTTGCCGGTGCGCGCGATACACTCCCGGGCGATGACAGTGACTGATGATCTGGACCTGAACCTCCTGCTTGCGGACACCGAAGAGGAGATCCTGCGCGTTGTCGCAAATCGGGACGCATCCACTGTGGGCGTCTACGAGATGGTCCGCTACCACTTGGGGCTGGACGGGTCTGCGGGACCGCGCGGCAAGCGGATGCGCCCGCTTCTGGGCCTGCTTGCGTATGCCTCCATCGCGGGTGACCACCAAGCGTCGCTGCCGGGCGCTGCTGCTGTGGAGTTGGGGCACAACTTCAGCCTTGTCCACGACGACATTGAGGACGGCGACATCGAGCGCCGCCATCGGCCCACGCTCTGGGCAGTCCACGGCATCCCGCAGGCCATCAACACGGGCGACCTGATCTTCAGCCTCTCGCGCGTTGCGCTGCACCGCCTGAGCGATCTCGGGTTCAGCGACACAAAGGTCCTGCGCCTCATGCGCTTGTACGACGAGACGTGCGTCATGCTCTGCGAGGGCCAATACATCGACATCGCCACGTCCGCCCAGGGCGAGCCGATGACCGTGGATCTCTACTTCGACATGATCGGCCGCAAGACCGCGGCGCTGATCTCGGCGTCCATCGAGGCGGGTGCGCTGCTTGCCACAGATGACGAGGACGTCATCGGCCACTACCGGCGCTTCGGCTGGTCGCTGGGGCTCGCCTTCCAGCTCAACGATGACCTGCTGGGCATCTGGGGTGTGGAGCTGCAGACCGGCAAAGTGCCCACCGATATCGTCCGCCACAAGCAGACGCTGCCGGTGCTCTACGCGTTTGAACACGCCACCCCTGCAGACCACGCACGGCTGACGGCGATCTACAAGACCGATGAACCCACCGACGCCGAGGTGGCCGAGGTGGTGGCGATCCTGGAGCGCGCCGGTGCCGCAGACTTCACGCGCTCAGAGGCGCAGCGCCATCGGGACCAGTGTCTGGTGGAGCTGGACGGCCTGTCAGTGATTGGCCCGAAGGCCCACGAGAAGCTCACCGGGATCATCCGGTCCGTGATCAGCGCCTGAGGCGAGGGCGGCCCCGCAGCAGGCGCCGCAGGTCACGTTCGGCCGGTGATTGGATCCGGCCAGGCCGTTGCAAGCCGCGCCGTGATCCAGAACGTCCCGCCAAGGATGGAGCCCGCCACGGGCGCCTTTGGCAGAAGGTCAGTGTCGGCCACAACCTCAAGCTCCACGGCATGCGTGCGGACACGGGCCCACGTAAATGGCCGGCCGCCCGCGGCGTTGAGGCGCATCCCCGACGCGAGCACGGTCCCGTACAGCACGGCCTCAGCGCGACGTGGCGCTCGCTTGGTGCCGTCGGCCGCGTGCAGGCCCGACGCGATCAGTGACTCAGTCCCCGCATCCAGGCCCGCGGCGCGCATCTCCGCCTCTGAGGCGAAATGCTGCAGCTTCTCGGCCACGGCGCCAATGGACAGGTCAACCTCCACCGGCAGCGCCAGCCCGTCGAGGCGGCGGAAATCCGGCATGTCCACAAGCAGCGTGAAGGCCCCGGCCTCAATGTCACCGGTTGCGCTGCCGCGCGCCGGCGACACCACGATGCGCAGGGCGCCATCCATCTCGTGGTCCGCGGAGGGCACGCGCTCCAGCAACCGGACCTTTGTCCGCACCACGCTGGAGAAGTGCGGCACAACGGACTTCAGGCTCTGGTCCAGACCGGTCGCCAGCCACAACTCAGACCCGCCCCCGGTCTCCCAGCGGTAGTAGGAGCCGGCGTCGGTCTGCGCGTACAGCGCGGACTTGGGAACCCGGCGGGCAATGGCCAGCATCTCCGCGGTAGAGCGGATGGGGAACCCGACGGCCGAGAAATGCGACACGAAACCTCCGGTAGATGGCGGGCCCGGATGATCCCGCGCCCCACTCCGTGCGACTGGGGTTCCCTGCACCGGATCTGTTGAGACGCAAGTGTGGACCGGATGTCCAAGACGTGCAGCGAGATGGCGGCTGGCGCGCCTGTTAGTTCCCGCCGTCCTCGTCCTCACCATCAAGCGCGTGCTCGCGCACAACCAGCACTTTGGCCACACGTCGGCCGTCGGTTGACTCCACCGTCAGCCGGAGCCCGTTGAGCAGCACCTCGTCACCCGGCTGCGGGACGCCGCCAATCCGGTGGTAGACAAGTCCGCCAACGGTGTCGTACTCCTCCTCGTCCTCAAGTTCAAGCTTGATGTCCCACAGCTCAACAAGATCCTCAACGGCGGCTCGGCCGTCGATGCGAGCCCGATCGTCGCCGAGCCGCTCGATGAGCGGCTCCTCTTCGTCGTACTCGTCCTGGATCTCCCCAACGATCTCCTCGAGCAGGTCCTCAATGGTGACTAGACCTGCTGTGCCGCCGTACTCGTCAAGCACGATGGCCATGTGGACCTTGCGCCGTTGAAACTCATGGAGGAGGTCGTCAATCGAGAGCGATTCCGGGACAAACACGGGTGTCCGCAGCAGCGAGCGCAGGCTGGGCGGCTCTGCCGAGGTTGACTTCAGGAACGGCAGCAGGTCCTTTGCGTAGAGGATGCCCACCACCTCGTCCACGGACGTCTCGTACACGGGGATGCGCGAGTGGCCCTCTTGGACCACTAGCTCAATCGCCTCGTCAAACGACGCGCTGGCCGGGATGGACACGATGTGAATGCGCGGGACCATGACTTGGTGGATGCGCCGGTCGCCCAGCTCGATGACCGCGTTGATCATCTGCTCCTCCTCGGCCTCGAGGA
>CAIXZV010000088.1 GCA_903924005.1 uncultured Chloroflexota bacterium
CAGGGCGGCCAGGCGCGGCTCACCGCTGACATCGAGGTTGGCGGAGACAAACGGCGTCCGCGACGAGAAGCCCGCGATGAAGTCCGCAAACGTGTCCGGGCCAAAGTCAAAATCGTGGTTGCCAATGCCAATGGCGTCGTAGCCCACAGCATTCATGCCAATGGAGTCGTAGAAGGGCACGCCCTTGGCAAGGCTGGCGTTGAACTGGGCTCCGGCAAGGTAGTTGTCGCCGGAGGACAGTTTGATGACGCCCTTCTTGACCCCGTGGTCCCGGCCTGACGCGAGGGCCTTCGCGGCAAGCTTGTCCATCAGCGCCGTGAAGTAGGCGATGCCGGCGTAGGGGCCGTCTACAGACGTGCTGGCGAGCAGCGTGGTCTCGGCGTCGTTGTTGTGGAGGATCGTCAGCTGGTAGTCGATGCGGCTGGTCGAGTGCGCCAGGGCCGCGGTGGGCGCAACCCCCACGAGCCCGGCCAAGAGGGCGATCACGGCAGCGATCAGCACGGTCCGCCGCGCAGATCCTGTCTGCACACGCGTTGTCATCACCACCGGAGTCTCCTCTCGCCTGTGGACGCCCTGACAGGAGTATCGACAGCCGGCCGTCCCGTTGCGAGGCCGACCGGCACGGTGTCCGCGGGCTTCGCGTCCGCGGATTAGGCGACCGCACGTTCCGCGACGCGCACCCGTTGCCAAAAGGCGTAGGCTTGAAGGAGGAGGTGCACTATGGGTGACAAGACTCCGAAACGGCCGCCGAAGATCAAGAAGCCAAAGGCGCCAAAGACCGCCAACGTCTAGCGCAAGGGCGCTGGTTCCTCGGCGCCGCCGCCCGTCCTATGCGTCGGCTGGCAGGCGCGGCAGGAAGATCGCGAACACGGACCCCGAGCCGAGCGTGCTCTCCGCGGTGACGAAGCCGCCGGACTGGGCAATGCTGCCCTCGACCGCCGAGAGGCCTAGACCCGTTGCCTGCCCAGTGGGCTGGGTGGTGAAGAACGGTTCAAACACGTGCTGGAGGACATCGGGGGCAATCCCGCGGCCCGTGTCCGTGACTGCCAGCCGCACATAGGGCCCAGGCTCAACGGGCTGGTGCAGACGCCCGTCATCCGCTGCGATCGTTTCCGTGCCGGTGCTGATCCGGATAAGGCCGCCGTCCTCGATTGCCTCGTGGGCGTTGAGGACAAGGTTCGCGAGCGCCTCCTCCAGCTGCCGGCGGTCTGCCCAGACCATGAGCCGCCCTGCCGGCATGTCCGCAACAAGCGAAACGGAATCGCCAGCCAGCGTCTGCAACACGGGCAGCATGCCCATCACGACATCGGCAAGGTCCAGGGTCTCGCGCCGAAGGAGTTGGCGGCGACCAAAGGCAAGCAGGCGGGCGGTCAATGCCGCTGCGCCCCGAGCGGCCTGCTGGATGGCTTCCGCATCGGCGAGCCTTGGATCGCTCGGGGAGAACGAGGTGGCCAATAGGTGCGCGTAGCCGAGGATGGCGGCGTTCAGGTTGTTGAACTCATGGGCGACACCACCCGCCAGGCGGCCCACCAACTCCATGCGCAGGCCCTGCTGGACGCGCTCCTGCGCCGCGCGCAGCTCCGTGACGTCGAGCAGCGTGCCGCGCAGCTCCGCCACGACGCCCGCCTCGTCCCGGACCGCTTCACCGCGCGCCGCTACTCGCCGCGTCGCTCCGTCCGGTTGGACGATGTCGTACTCGACATCCCACGGTTCGCCGGTCTCGATGGTGCGCCGGTAGAGGGCGTCGCGCCGCTCCAGCGTGGCGTCGTCGTATCGGCTCTCGACGGCCGAGAAGGGCGGGACCGGCGTGCCCGGCGCTTGCCCGAAGATCCGGTGCAGCTCGTCCGACCAGGTGATCGCGCCGGTGTTGAGCTTCAGCGTCCAGCTGCCAGCGTGCGCAAGCCGCTGCGCTTCCCCCAGCTCGATGTTGGATGTGCGGAGCGCCCGGATGGCCGCCTCAGTCTCATCGCGCGCAGCCAGCAACTCCAGCTCGTGCCGTTTCGTGGTGCTGAGGTCACGACTGACGCCAAGGAGCTCCACCAGGGCCCCGTCCGCGTTGAGGATTGGATAGGCAAGCACATCCGTCCAGACGGTGGAGCCGTCCTTGCAGCGGTACTCGAACTCGCCGCGGAAGTTGTCTGGGCGCCGACCTGCGGCAATCTCGCCCAGCATCGCGACGAAGTACCCGTAGCTCACCGCCGCCGATGCCGGCGTGAGGATCTCGTCAAGCGGCTGCGCCATTGCCTCCGCCACGGTGAAGCCGCGCAACTGCTCCACCGAGGGGCTGACGTGGGTGATGGAGCCGTCGGGCGCCATCGTCCAGATCACATCGAGCGCGTTCTCGGCGATAACCCGGTGGCGCTCCTCGCTGATGCGGAGTGCCTCGACGGCGTCAAGTGTCCCCCCGTGCGCCACGCCCGGACGAGGCGTCCAAGAACCTGCCATGCAGCCGAGTCTAACCGCCGCCCGTGGGCCGCAGACCCCCCAAAGGGGTACATCGGTGTCGTCCGAAGGCGACGGCGAGTAGCGCGGCAGCGGGGCAGCATCGGGTCAATCCGCACGGCCCACGCGTCAACGCCGCCCGCCTCCGCCAGATTCGAGTGGTCTGACGCCCGCGAACTGCCTATGCTGACGAGTACGCGAGGCGACCGCCTCCGCAAGCCAGATCGCGGCGGACACCATGTCGAACGAATTCACAGGCAAGATCCTCCATGTCGACCTGACCACCTCAACGATTGAGGTGGAGAGCCCGCCCGAGTTGTTCTACAGGACCTATCTGGGCGGCTCCGCGATGGGGCTCTACTACATCCTGCGTGACACGCCGGCCGGCACAGACGGCCTGGATCCGGCCAACGTCCTCACGATGATGGACAGCCTCCTGACAGGCGCCCCAATCGCCGGCCAGAGCCGGATCACCATCAGCGCCCGGTCGCCGTTGACGGACGGGATTGGCGACAGCCAGGGTGGCGGCTACTTCCCAGCCGAGCTGCGCTTCGCGGGCTTCACGGGGATTGTCATCAAGGGTTGTGCACCCAAGCCCGTGTACCTGTGGGTGCATGACGGCGAGGCCGAGCTGCGCCCGGCCGACCACCTGTGGGGCAAGACCACCTCTGCCACCACGGATCTCCTCAAGGAGGAGCTTGGCGACAGCAAGGTGGAGGTGGCCGCGATTGGGCCCGCGGGCGAGAAGCTCGCGCGTGTCGCCGCGATCATCAGCATGGGCAACCGCGCCAACGGCCGCACCGGCATGGGTGCCGTGATGGGCTCCAAGAACCTCAAGGCGGTTGTCGTTCGCGGCAAGAACCGCAAGATCCCGATGGCAGACGCTTCGGCGCTGGGCAAGCTCGCTAAGTGGGGCGCCAACGAGATCCCCAACAACGGCGACATGCTCGGCCTGCGCCAGGACGGCACCGAGGGCGTTCTTGAGGGCCAGCACGCGAACGGCGGGCTGCCCACGTTCAACTACAGCGCCGGCCAGTTTGACGGGTACGAGGCGATTGGCGGCCCCACGATGACGGCCACCATCCTCAAGAACCGCGACACCTGCTACTCGTGTGCGGTTCGCTGCAAGCGCGCTGTGGAGACCGAGTGGGAAGGTCGTCCCGTTGAGGAGCGGCACGGCGGCCCCGAGTACGAGACCGCGGCCGTCTTTGGCTCTTACTGCGGCGTGGACAACCTCCACGCAATTTCGCTCGCCAACAAGATCTGCAACGAGGCGGGTCTCGACACGATCGGCACGGGTGCCACCGTTGCCTGGGCCATGGACTGCTTCACGCACGGCGTGCTGTCTGCGGCGGAGATCGGCTTCCCGGCCCCGTTCGGCGACACGGCCGCGATGGTCAGGCTCACCGAGATGATCGCTGCGCGTGAGGGCTTCGGCGACATTCTCGCCAACGGCTCGCGGCGAGCGGCAGC
>CAIXZV010000089.1 GCA_903924005.1 uncultured Chloroflexota bacterium
GGTGGGCTGCGGCCATGTCGTTGAGGTACAGGCACCGCCACGACCGGTCCAGGACCATGCAGCCCTCGAGCATCCGATCGAGGGTCTCGCGAAAACGGGCCTCTGCGACCCGTCGCTCCGTCACGTCGCGGACGACGCCCACAACGCCGATGACCCGGCCGGCCGTGTCGCGCAGGGGCGCCTTCGTCGCCATCGTCCAGTGCATCTGACCGTCAGCGAGGGTGATCTCCTCGTCGACGGTCTCCGCCGTGCCGCCTGCCATGACCCGGAGGTCGTCTCGGCGGATGCCCGCCGCGTCAGTCGCGTTGAACAACTCGGCGTCAGTCAGGCCAACCATCTCGGCTGTGGGTCTGCCGACGAAACTGGCGGCAACGCTGTTGGCCACGAGGTATCGGCCGTCGGCGTCCTTTGCGAAGACGGCGTCGCTGGTGCTCTCAAACACCGCTTCCAGCAGGCGCTTGCTCTCGAGGACCAGCTCGCGGGCGGCTATTTCGGCCTCGATGTCGCGCCATGAGCTCACACGGCCGGTCACAACCCCGTCCGCACTGGTGATGGGGCGCGTTGACACGTCAACCCAGCGATATGCCGCGTCTCGCGTGCGGATCCGGCCCTCAAGGCGGGTGACCTCGCCCGAGAGCGTTGGCGCCCGTGCGGCCACGACAGCGCGCCGGGAGTCGGGGTGCGACAGGTTGACGGCCGGCGTCCCGATCAGCTCATCCGGGATCCAGCCCAGCACGTCGGTGACCGAAGGCGAGATCCAGTCGATGATGCCCTCGTTGCTGATGCTTGCCACGACGTCGCCCGCGTTCTCCGCCAGCAGTCGGTAGCGCGCCTCGGACGCGGCCAGCGCTTCACGGGCCACCACCTCGCCGTCGATGTTGCGCCACGAGCTGACCCGCCCCAGAACCGTGCCGTCCTCGGCCACGATTGGCCGTCCCGCCACCGCCACGTGCTTCCATGAGCCGTCGGCCGTGCGGAGGCGCAGCTCGAACCGGTGGCTCCGGCCACCAGCCATGTCGCCCTGAAGTGCAACCAGACGGCCGACATCATCCGGGTGGACAAACTCCACCACCTTGCGGCCTACGATCTGATCGGGCGCCCAGCCGACGTGCTCGGTGACCGACGTGGAGATCCACTCCACAACGCCTTCGGTTGAGATGCGGGCGACAACATCGGTGGCGTGTTCGGCCAACAGGCGATAGCGGGCTTCGGACGCCTCCAGAGCACGGCGGGCGGTTGCCTCCGCCTCGATGAGTCGCCAGGAGCTGATGCGCCCCGTGATGGTGCCGTCCGCAGCACGGATGATCCGGGCGCGCACTGCGGCCCATGCCCACGTTCCGTCTGCGGCACGCACCCGAACCTCGTACTGGTCCAGCAGACCCGCTGCGCCGCCTTCGCGTGCCGCAAACACCGCCTTGTGGTCGTCCGGGTGCGCAAGATCCAGCGCCGGGCGACCCACCAGATCCCTCGGTTGCCAGCCAAGGGTGTCTGTGATGGACGGCGAGACCCAGTCCAGGATGCCGTCGGGCCCCATGCTCATGACGACGTCCGAGGCGTTTTCAGCGAGCAGTCGATACCGCGCCTCAGAGTCAGTGAGTGCTGTGCGGGTGGCAACCAGTTCCGACACATCGAGGACCGTGCCGCGGACGGCACATACGTCTCCGCACTCGTCTCGGACGGCCTCCACGCGGCCGACGACCCGACGCGTTGTCCCGTCCGCGCGGTTGATCCAGTACTCGATCTGCCCGGTCTCGCCGACGGTGGCGGCACGGTCAAGCAGGGGAGCCATCTGGGCAAACTCGGCGGGATCCATGAACGCTGCCTGTTCCGCGCGGGTGGGCGGCTGGGCATCGGGGGCCAGGCCGTAGATGCGGAGCAGTTCGGCAGACCAGCGCCGCGCGCCCGTTCGCAGATCGTGGTGCCAGCTGCCCACGTGCGCAAGGCGCTGAATCTCGGCCAGCTCCGCAGCCGGGTCAGGCGCGGTAGCAGCGGACGGTCGGATCCCCTCGGCCGGCTGGCTGGACATGGACAGTCACAGGTGCGCCTGCGGTTCCTGCACATGGCGGCTGCAGGCACGCCGCCATCGGGTGGTTGTACCAGACGGGGACCCGGCCGCCTAGTGCCGTTTCCGGTTGTGCGGCCTTCGGTGATCCGCCGCACCGCTGACAACAGGTTGGTTGGGGCGACGCGCTGGTCCCATCGGGGTGACACTGTCCCAGTGATGCCATACACCCCCGTCGCCAACCGCTACGACTCCATGGTCTACCGCCGCTGTGGGCGCTCCGGGCTGCAGCTGCCCGTGCTGTCGCTGGGTCTGTGGCACAACTTTGGCGACCCCACGCCCCCGGAGACACGCCGCAACCTGGTGACCCAGGCGTTTGACATGGGCATCACCCACTTCGATCTTGCCAACAACTACGGGCCGCCCTTTGGCAGCGCCGAGGTCAACTTCGGCACGATCCTGCGGGAGGACCTGGCGGCGCACCGCGACGAGCTGGTGATCTCCAGCAAGGCCGGCTGGGAGATGTGGCCGGGGCCGTACGGGCAGGGCGGCGGCTCTCGCAAGTACATGCTCGCGAGCCTTGACCAGAGCCTGCGGCGCGTGGGCGTGGACTACTTCGACATCTTCTACTCGCACCGCTTTGACCTGGACACGCCGCTCGAGGAGACCGTTGGCGCGCTCGTCACGGCCGTACGCGCGGGAAAGGCGCTGTATGTGGGCCTCTCGTCGTACTCCGCAGGGAAGACCCGAGAGGTGGCCGCGCTCCTGCGCGCGGAGGGCGTGCCGCTGCTGATCCACCAGCCCTCGTACAACCTGCTCAACCGCTGGCCCGAGGGTGGACTGCTGGACGCGCTGGACGCGGAAGGCGCGGGGATGATCGCGTACACCGCGCTTGCCCAGGGGCTCCTCACGGACAAGTACCGCGACGGCATCCCGGCCGACGCCCGGCCGCATCGCCCCGGCGGGGACTCGTTCCCCAAGCGTTCCGCCACGCCCGAGAACCTCGCCCGCGTTCGCGCCCTTTCTGACATCGCCCACGGCCGCGGCCAAACGCTGGCGCAGATGGCCTACGCCTGGGTGCTGCGCGACCCGCGCGTCACCAGCACGCTGATTGGCGCAAGCTCCGTGGCGCAGCTGCAGGAGAACGTGGCGACGCTTGCAAACCTTGCGTTCAGCACAGACGAGCTGGCTGCGATTGACAAGTACGCGGTTGAGGGCGGGGTCAACCTGTGGGCGCGCCCCGGCACAGACCAGCGCCCGTAGCCCAGCGGTGCGCGTCCTACAATCTGTGGGCGTCCGCTGCTTGACACCACATCCAGAGGCTTCGAATGACTGACGATCCCGAGCTGGCACGCTCGCTCCAGGACGGCCGCGACCACTATCCGGTGGCGTTTCTGCAGAACCTGATTGACAACGGCGAGGGTTGGCAGTCCGAGAGCGATCTCGGCCGCGCGGTTGTCAGGGCGCTTGAGGACGGCACCTGCGTGCTTGGCCCGGTTGCGCACCACGACTACCACGGCCGCGTGGTCCCGGCCCGCACGGACGTGGCGGCGGGAGCGAAAGGCAGCGTGGCCTACGCAAACAACCTCCGCCTGGCCCGTGGCGCTGCGCTGCTGGTGGAGCTTGCGGACGGGACCGTCACCGAGGCCAAATAGCCTCGGGCGCCCGCCGATGCGCCCGTGACGCAGGTTCGGCCCCGGCGCGCAGCGATCAGCAGCCGAAGTCGACGTTCGGGTATCGAACCCTGCGTTGGGTCTGCGGATCTGATGCAGGCGTGACTCATGCCGCGCGGGTGCCCGGCCGCGCGGGTGCCCGGCCGCACGCCCACCCGGCCACAGCAACCGCTACCGCGTCGCAACGGTGCGGATGCCGCAATAGGGCGAAGCGACAGCAGGGTCGTCGAGTACCCTGTGCGGGCTCAATCCCCAAAACAGACCCGGAGACCACCCGACAATGGCATCTGATCGGGCGCTCGCCGCGCCTTCGTCCCGCATCCGGCGGTTGGCCGGCCTGACCGCCGTCCTGGCCATCGTTCTGGCCGCCTGCTGCTCCAGCGCAACCCCCGCGCCTACCGCTGCTCCCACGGCCGCCCCAACCGCCGCAGCCACCGCGGTTGCATCGTCGGGTCCCACGGCTGCTCCCACGAGCGCCATCCCCGCGCCTGAGGCCGGCACGTTCCGCATGGGCACAGAGCCCTGGCTTGGCTATGGCCCGTGGTGGGTTGCCGCCGCCAAGGACACGTTTGGCGCGAACGGCGTGACCGCCAAGGTCACCAGCTTCGACACCGACGACCAGATCAACGCCGCGCTCCTGTCCGGCCAGATCGACGGCTCCAATATCGCCACCCACACGGCGCTGCGCCTGATCTCGTCCGGCACGCCCATCACGATCGTCCTGCTGCTTGACCAGTCGAATGCGGCCGACGCCATCGTGGCCGGCCCGTCAATCAACTCGATTGCGGACCTCAAGGGCAAGAAGGTTGCCTACGAGGAGGGGACCACCTCGGACATCCTGCTGCGCTACGCCCTCGCTCAGAACGGCATGACCATCAACGACATCATCAAGGTCCCCACGCCCGCAGCCCAGGCCGGGATTGCGGTGATCGCCGGCAAGGTTGACGCGGCCGTCACGTATGAGCCGTACCTCACCACCGCGCTGACGCAGGACGCCAAGTTCAAGCTGATCTACAAGGCCGAGCAGAAGCCAGGCCTCATCGGCGACGTGTTCGTCGTCCGCAACGAATACCTCGCCAGCCACCCCGGCCAGATCTTTGGCCTGCTCAAGGCCTGGGGCGGCGCCATGGACTACTACAAGAGCAACACCGCGGACGCACAGGGGATCATCGAGAAGGCCGTCGGGGCCAACCCGGGCGATCTCAAGACCGCGTTTGACGGCGTCCAGCTCTACACGCTTGCCGAGGCGAAGGCCCTGATGACGGGTGGCGGCTACGGCGCCACGCTCACCGAGGTCAAGAAGATCGCCACGGACGCGGGGATCATCACGAGCCCTGTGGACGAGACCAAGGTCATGGACACCTCGTACATCGCGACGCTCGTCCCCTGACGACGGTCTGCGGACGCGTCTGACCCACGTCGGCTGACCATCCTGCCGTGAGCGCACCTGCGCCGACGGGCCTCTCCACCGGAGGGGCCCGTCACGCTGCGCGTCCTCGACGTGCGCGCGCCACCATCGGCGGACCCATCGCCCTGCGCACCTACGTGCTTGTGGCGGCGATGGGGTTTGTCCTATTTCTGCTCTTCTGGATCACGGCCAGGCAGTTGGACCTCGCGCCAAAACTGCTGTTGCCGGGTCCCGTCGAAGTGCTTGGGAGGCTGGCCAAGCTGGCTGGCGACGGCACGCTGACCTCCGACATGGCGGCCTCGGTCTGGCGGATCACCGTGGGCTTTCTGGCGGCCACGGTGATTGCCATCCCCATCGGCGTGCTGATTGGGACCTACCGCATTGCCGAAGCGTTTATCGAGCCGTTTGTGGACTTTGTCCGGTACATGCCGGTGGTCTCGTTTGTGCCGCTCACGATGGTCTGGATGGGCATCGACGATACGCAGAAGTTCGCCATCGTCTTTATCGGGACCTTCTTCCAGGAGGTCCTGCTGGTGATGGACAACACCAAGCGCGTGCCGATGGAGCTGGTCAACATCGGCCGGACCCTGGGCATGCGCGACGCCGCGGTGCTGGTCCGCATTGTCCTGCCGTCCGCGGCGCCCCTGATCTGGGACACCCTGCGGATCTCGCTTGGGTGGGCCTGGACGTGGGTGGTGGTTGCAGAGCTTGTGGCCGCGACATCCGGTCTGGGCTACCGAACCAACGTGGCAATCCGGTTTGGCCAGATGGACACGATCATCGGCTACCTCATTGTGCTGGGTGTCCTGGGGCTTGTGACAGACCAGGTCATGAAGGCCGTGGGGCGCTTCCTCTTCCGATGGGCCGAGCGGTGAGCGGGTTCGCCGCGCCCCGCGTCGTGCCGCGTCTTGAGATCCGCGGGATTGAGAAGGTGTTCGAGGGCGCCAAGCCCGTGCATGCGCTTGGCCCCATCGACCTCTCGCTTGCCGAGAACGAGTTTGTGTCCATCGTGGGCACGTCGGGCTGCGGCAAGTCCACGCTGCTCATGGTGGCAGCCGGGCTGACCGAGCCCACCGACGGCGAGATCCTCGTGGACGGCGTGCCGATCAGCGGCGCCGGCCGGGACCGCGGCGTGGTGTTCCAGACGTACACGCTCTTCCCATGGATGACCGCGCGCGACAACGTGGAGTTCGCGCTGCGCGGAGAGAAGCTGGCGGCGGCCGAGCGGCGACGCGTGGCGCTGGAGCATCTGGAGCTTGTGGGTCTGGCCAAGTACGCCGACGCCTACCCGCGCCAGCTCTCGGGCGGCATGAAGCAGCGCGTCGCCATTGCGCGGGCGCTCTGCTATCGGCCGCGGATCCTGCTGATGGACGAGCCGTTTGGCGCGCTTGACGCCCAGACCCGTCTGCTGATGCAGGAGCTCCTCACGCGGATCTGGGAGGCACACAAGCTCACGGTCCTCTTCATCACCCACGATGTGGACGAGGCGGTCTACATCAGCGACCGCGTCATCGTGATGACCAACCAGCCGGGTCAGGTCAAGGAAGAGGTGGCCATCACGCTGCCTCGCCCCCGGACCATCGAGATCCAAGAGACGCCGGAGTTCATGGCGCTTCGCCACCGAATCCTCACGTCCATCCGCGAGGAGTCGCTGGCCCGCGAGCCCGGATTTGTTGCTGACACCGGCGCCGGCGCCTGAGGGCGTGGCTGCGCCGGGACGCCGCGCTGCTCGATGGAACAGCGCTCCCGAGCCGTGGGCCGTCCAGTGGCCCAACCGCGCGGTCCCCGTGCACTCCGTCCGTTCAGGAGCCCATCTGTGCGCTCCCGCGGCGTCGGGAGGATCCGCCAGCGCGCACGTGGCGTCGGACCCGGCCCGTTTGCCACGGCACTGCGCAGTTGGGCCACTCGGCGGCCCGCGGACCGGCGGGGCTCCCACGTGACGGTCGTCGAGACCGTGCTGGGGCCGGTGGAGGCCGATGTGCTTGGCCCCACGCTGCTCCACGAGCACCTGCAGATCAACCTCTGGCCCTGGTTTGAGACCGGTGGGGCTTCCGGGGACCTGCGTGTTGGACCCGAGACAATGGCCGCCGTCCGCGCCAACCCCTTTGCGGTCCGGGACAACCTGATCCTCGACGATCTGGACCTTGCGGCTGCCGAGCTTGCGCCGTTTGCCGCGGTTGGCGGCCGCACGGTGGTGGACCTGACGCTGCCCGAGATTGGGCGAGCGCCCGAGTCCTTGCGCGCTCTGGCCACCAAGACCGGGCTCAACATCGTGATGGGCTGCGGGCGGTACATCGCGGCGGCCCGGCCCCGCGAGCTTGAGGGCGCGCCCGCGGAGCTGCTGCGGGACGAGCTGCTGCATGACCTGCTCGATGGCGTGGACGGCAGCGGCGTTCGCGCAGGCGTCATCGGCGAGATTGGCACCTCGGACCCGCTGCACCCCGACGAGGCGCGGATGCTCTGGGCTGCGGCTGAGGCGCAGGCGCAAACCGGCCGGGGCCTGGTGATCCATCTTGACCCGTGGGGCCGCAACGGCCACGCCGTGCTGGACCATGCCTTGGGTGCCGGGGCCGATCCGGCGCGCACGATGCTTGCGCATCTGGACCCGTCCATCACGGACCTGTCCTACGCCCGCAGCCTCGCGGGGCGCGGCGTCACCGTGGCCATCGACATCTGGGGCGACGAGGACGCGTACGGCGGCCGCGGCATGCCCACCGATGAGGCGCGCATCCGCGCCGTGCTGGACGCGTTTGATCAGGGTTGGGCGGATCGTCTGGCGCTCAGCCAGGACGTCTGTCTGAAGAGCCAGCTCCGCATCCACGGCGGACCCGGTTACGCTCACATCCTCGAGGTGATCGCGCCACGCTTGCGCGCCGCCGGCCTCCGCGACACCGACATCAACCTGCTCATGATCGACACCCCACGCCGGCTGCTTGCCGGGGCCTAAGGAGCACCGCCGATGAACGACCCGATGGACAGCTACAAGGGGATGAGCACCACGTTCGACGGCGACAGCGTCGTTGTTGACCGGGTCACCCGCGAGGCGCGCGTCAAGGTGGTCATGGGCCGCGGCCCGCGCGTTGAGCCCCAGTTGGGCACGGGTCTTGCGTTCTTTGACCACATGCTTGAGATGATCGCGTGGCACAGCGCCATGAATATGACGGTGGAGTTTGAGCGCAAGACGTTTGCTCTGCGCCACGTCGTCTGCGAGGACATCGGTCTTGCCATGGGCATGGGCGTGGCGGCGCTGCTGCGGCGCGCAATGGCCGATGGCGTTGAGGGCGGCGGCACGGCCTGGCGTGTGATGGACGAGGCGTCCGCGTTTGCCGGGCTGTCGTTTGAGGGGCGCTCGATGCACTTCATCGCCCGCGAGAGCGACGGGGCCCGCGCGGAGATGGTGGAAGACATGACGGGCGCCGATATGGTGGCGTTCTACGAGGGCTTTGCCCAGGGCGCGCGCTGCACGCTCCACATCCGCGCGGTAAGCGGCAACGACCCGCACCACACCTGGGAGGCCGTTGCGCGCGCCTTCGCCGTGGCGCTGAAGGGCTGCTTTGACCCCAACCCGTTCCGCGCCGGGCTCACGGCGGGCGTCAAGGGCACGCTGGACTGATGGCCAACTCGCGCCCTGCCAATCGGCCTGCGCCCCGCGCCGCCGTTGCGTCGATTGACCCATATGTCCCGGGTCGCGTGCCAACGGCCATCCCTGGCGCGCTGAAGCTTGCGTCCAACGAGAACCCGTTTGGCCCGTCTGCGCTGGCGATTGAGGCGGCGCGCGCGTCGCTCCACGACGTCAATCGCTATCCGGAGGCGGGCGCGGGCACCTTGCGCGCCAAGCTTGCGGCCCGCCACGGCGTGACGTCGGAGCAGGTGCTCGTGGGCTCGGGGAGCGACGAGGTCCTGTACCTGCTCGCCGGGACGTACCTGGAGCCGGGCCGCCACGCCGTGATGGCGGCGCCGCCGTACGGGATCCACCGGATCTCGGCGCTCTACATGGGTGCGGAGATCACGCTGGTGCCGCTTGTCGATGGCGCGCACGATCTGCCCGCCATGGCATCGGCCGCCCAGGCATCGGCCGCCCAGGCATCGGCCGCCCAGGCATCGGCCGCGGCTGCGGCAACCCCGGCATCGGGCATCGTCTACGTTGCCA
>CAIXZV010000090.1 GCA_903924005.1 uncultured Chloroflexota bacterium
ACTCTTCCCAGGCGCGATTGAGCGCAACCATCCGCTCGCGCGCCTCAGGTGTATCAGAGACGTCGGGGTGATACTTGCGGGCGAGCCTGCGGTAGGCCGCTTCGATGACCTCGAACTCGGCCTCCGGATCCACCTGAAGGATCTTGTACGGGTTGCTCATCGGCACGACCTACACCGGTTGGCGTGCCATGCCAAGAGGTTCCACGCAACGGATGACGCCATCAACGGCAGACTAGCACTCGTGGATCACCCGACGACCTCCCCCACAGTTGCCCCTGAAGCACCAGCCCGAGACGCCGTGCAGCGCTGGCGGATGGTGCTGGCGCGTGCCAAATTGCCCGAGGGTCTCACGCAGCGCGGCATGCTTGAGACGTGGGAGCACGCGTTCGCAACCAGTGCGTTACCCGTCTGCGGCCTCGACACGAGGGCGGGCAAGCCGCGCTTCGCCTTTGCGGCGCCCCTCTCGCCTGCGATCCCGGGCGAAGCGGAGCTGCTCGACGTGTGGCTCTTCGAGCGCGCACCGCGCTGGCGCGTTCGCGAGGCGCTCTCCGACGTGCTGCCGGCGGGGTGGCACATGACAGACCTCTACGACGTTTGGCTTGGGGAGCCGCCGCTCCCGGGCCGAGTTGTCGCGTCTGTGTTCAGGGCCACGCTGTCCGCGGCCGAGGCCCCGAGATCGGTCGCCCTTCGTCAGGCCGCAGTTGGGCTGCTGCAAGCCACGTCACTGCCACGACACCGGCCAAAGGGCGAGGCGCTGGTGGCCTACGACCTGCGCCCCTTCCTGGGCAACCTGGAGGTTGCAAGCCGCCTTGACGGCCCGATTGTTCGCCTGACCTTGCGGCATGATCCGGAGAAGGGCATCGGGCGCCCCGACGAGGCTCTCGCGGCACTCGCTGAGGCAGAGGGTGGCCAACCCCTCGTGGTCCGAGAGATCGTGCGCGAGCAGATAGTCTTGGCGCCACCTCCCACGCTGGCGGAGACTTCGAGCCGGACGACGCCGGGGAACCTCAAGGGACGCAGGGGTGCCGTCCGGCGTTGACGGCGCCCTGTTACTCACCCTACACTCCCCGTTCGCGCCCGCGAAACCCGCTGGCGTCTATCCCTGTCCGCGCTGCGGTCGCTCCGCGGCCGCAAATCGATCGTTCCGAGGACCCATGTACGCAGTCATCGAGACCGGCGGGAAGCAGTACCGCGTCGAGGTCGGCACCCAGCTCGAGGTGGAGTTGCTCGACGTTGAGCCTGGCCAGTCAATCACGCTGGAGCGAGTGCTCCTCGTCGTTGACGGGGCCGAGGCCGCAGTTGGCAACCCCGTTGTCGCGGATTCCGCCGTCGAGGCCTACGTTGTCGGTTTCGACCGCGGCGAAAAGGTCATTGCATTCAAGTACCGCCCGAAGGCGCGCCGCCGCGTGAAGAAGGGCCACCGCCAGGAGCTCACCGTCCTGCGGATCTCTGACATCCGCCTGAACGGCAAGAGCGCTGCCGCCACCGAGGCCAAGGCAGACGCTGAGTCCACCGCGGCGCGCAAGAAGGTCGAGGAGGCCGCTGCCCGCCAGGCTGGCGAAGACGCCGCCCTCGCCGCCAAGCTCGCCGCCAAGGCCGCCCCGGCTGAAGCCGCCCCCGCCAAGGCCAAGGCTGCGCCCAAGGCCGCTGAAGCCGCTGTCGAGGCCGCACCGAAGAAGGCCCGCGCCAAGGCTGCCGAGGCAACCGGCGCTGAGACCCCCGCTGCCGCTCCCAAGCGGAGCCGCACCAAGAAGGACGAGTAAGCAATGGCGCACAAAAAGGCCGGATCTAGCGTCAAGAACGGCCGCGACTCTGCTGGCCAGCGTCTTGGCGTGAAGGCCGGCGACGGCCAGCTCGTCACCTCTGGCTCCATCATCGTGCGTCAGCGCGGCATGAACTTTGCCTCCGGTGAGGGGACTGGGCTCGGCCGTGATTACACGATCTTCGCGATGGTTGAGGGGCATGTGCGCTTCGATCACAAGACCCGCGACAAGAAGCGCGTCAGCGTCGTCCCGGCCATTCGCGTCGCGGCCGAGGCCTAACAGCCCAACCTACAGCGGCGACCACCGGCGAGCGGAGCTCGTGCGGACGGCGACGAAGGAGCATCCGTGAAGGACAAGATCCACCCCAAGTTCCACCAGGCCCGCGTTCACTGCGGATCTTGTGGCACGGAGTTCGAGGTGGGCTCAACCCGGCAGGAGTTGCGCGTGGACGTGTGCAGCAACTGCCACCCGTTCTATACGGGCAAGCAGAACATCATCGACACCGCCGGCCAGGTGGAGCGCTTCCAGCGCCGCCTCGAGCGTCAGGCCCGAGCCTAGCGCGAAGCCGGACCGGGTCCGGCCGACATCCGACGACGAGAACGGCGCCCGCAACGGCGCCGTTCGTGATTCCCGAGTCCCTGCGGCACACTGGCGGCATGGACCAGGCAGATCTGCGCGCCCGGTTGGTGGAGACCGAGGAGCGCATCGAGCGCATCGGCATCCGGTTCACGGCGGGCTACGGCACTGACAGCGACCGGGCAAATTGGCTCGCCTGGCTTCGGCACCTTGAGGCAAGGCGTTCCCAGTTGTTGGCGGAGCTGGCCGCGCTGGCCGCGCTGAAGGATGTGCGGCCGTCTGATTGAGGGGCTGCTGCTACCGCAACTCGCGGCGGCCAAACGCGACAATTGCGCCGCCCACCGCCAGTGCGATGACCACAAGCGTCCCGGCCACCGCCGTCACCAGCCTGCCGGTGTCCATATCTGCAGTGAGGCCGGCTGCGATCCGATAGGCGGGCTCGGTCAGGCCCGTTGGCAGCAGGCGGTCTACCGTCGGCACCACCGCAGCGATGCTGAGGCCAACCCACGCCACAAACCCCAGACCCGCCGCCGCCGTGGCGGAGCCGGTTGCCGCGGACGCGAGGAACGTCAGCGACATCCACGCGGAGAGCGCGAGCCAGTCCAGAAGCGCCAATGCCGCCCAGCCGCTCACGGGCATCGGCTCGAACAGGAGCGCGGTGTAGATCCAGGCGATTGCCACCGAGAAGACCGTCGCGATGCCCAGCACAAGGGTGATGGCAATCAGCTTCGCGCCAAGAAACACTGGTCTCGAGACCGGCTGAGCAAGCACGAGCGCTGCAGTGCCGCGGTCAAGCTCGCCCGCAATGGCACCCATCGCTAAGGCGATTGCAGCGAGCGCCCCCATCTGGCCAAGGTTCTTCTGGATCTGTGCCACTGCGTCGGCCGCCACGGCGGGAGGCAGGGGGATGGTCAACTGGTCGCCAAGAGCGGCGCGCATGATGTCAGGCAGGTACTTCGCCGTGAGCGGCGAGATCAGCCCGAGCACCAGGAAGAGCAGCGCCACCATCGGCAGACGCCTGGTGTGCCATGCCTCGCGCAGTTCCTTGCCCAGGAGGACGCGGAAGCCGTTCATGCGGCCGCTCCGCTCGCGCCGGCATCACCTGTGAGCCGCAGGAAGACGTCCTCAAGCGTGGGCCGGTCGCGGCCAACCGCAACAACTGCCACGTTTGCGGCTGCAATCGCCGGGAGCAGCTCCCGCGCAGCACGTGCGTGGTCTGCCACCGCCACCGTGAGGACGCCGTGCTCTGCAAACGCCGCCGTGACCCACGGCAGCGCCCGAAGCGAGTCCGCGAGGCGCAAGAGCGCAGCATCCTCGCCCGGCTCGGCCTCAATGCGCCAGACCAGGCCCGCATACCGCTCTAGGAGGTCATCGAGGGCGCCCTCAACAACCAGCCGGCCGTGGTCAAGGATGGCAACCCGGTCGCAGATGCGCTCTACGTCACCCAGGACGTGGCTGGAGAACAGCACAGTTGTCTCGCCCCTGAGCGACGCGATCAGGCCAAGCACGTCACGCCGCCCTTCCGGGTCAAGCGCGCTGACGGGCTCATCGAGAACCACGATTGGCGGCCGGTGGACGAGAGCGCCCGCGATGCCGAGACGCTGGCGCATACCACCCGAATATCCCCCGGAGCGCCTATCGGCGGCCCGCCCAAGATCAACGCGGTCCAGCGCCTCGGAGACAGCGTGCTCCATCGCGGAGCCATCCATTCCGTGGAGGCGGGCAACCAGCCGAAGCTGTTCCCGGCCGGTCATCCACGTGTAGGCGCGTGGATCCTGCTCCAGATAGCCAAGCTGGCCGCGTACCGCGAGCGGCGCAACAGCGGGGTCAAACCCCGCAACCGTGGCGCGTCCTGAGGTTGCGTGCGTGAGCCCGGCGAGGACCCGAAGACACGTGGTCTTGCCTGCGCCGTTGGGTCCCAGGAGCCCAAAGACGGAACCTGCCGGGACCTCCAGCGACAAGCCGGCAAGCGCAACAACCCCACCCGGATACCGCCGGACCAGCCCGTCCACGACGATCGACGGAAGCGCGTCCGGCAGCGCCGCACGGGCACTCGATGTTGGGATCAACGCAGAGGTGGGCGCCTCTCGCGGCGTCACGTCAACGGGAAGGGCTGCTGGCGCAGGCTTTGGGTCATGCGGGCTGCCCCAGCCAGGCATGCCGCCGGGCCGGACCTCATCTTCCGCAACCGACTCATCACGCCCAACGAGCAGGTACAGCACGGGCCCAATCATGTTGACGAACACGATGATCAGCGCCCACATCGGCTTGCTGCCGCCCCGTACACGCCGGTCCTCGCGCAGCAGATCGGCAGCGGCCAATCCCATCAGCGCCAGCTGCACCACCAAGACCGGGATAAGGAGCGCAACCGTTGTGCCGTCGATGCCCGCGGGCAGGGAGATGTTCACGAGCGGCCCGAGGCAGACCGGCGGTTGGGGTCATCACGCCAGACGAGGTACGAGTACATGAAGGCCACGACGAGGATCACGCTGACGGATCCCAAGAGCAGCCAGATGACCAGCTGCAACTGCCCCAGCAGCGATGTCGCAACGACACTGATGCCCGCGAGCACAAAGAGCCGGCCAACGACCCTGTGGGTCTTGTCCCACGATTGGTCACTGGACAGCGTCCACGGTGTCCGCACGCCAAACATGTAGTTGCTGCGCACCGTGGTCATGACGTTGCCGATGGCGGCGAACAGCAGCCCCACGCCGCCGCCCACGACCAGCGCAACCGGTGCCTCACGCCCAGTACCGGCCAGCACCACCACCACGTGGATCCCGAACATCAGCACAGTCACCGCAGCCGCAACCGTTTGATAGGCGCTGGCCGAGCGCCGGAGGTTGTCCCCCCGCGGCTCCACAGCCGGGATGACGGCGAACATCACCGCAAGGCCAATCGTGATTGCCGGCACCAGGAGGAACCCGAGTGCGGCAGGCCCATACCCGTTGGGGTTGCCCGCAGCATCCCAGTGGATAGGGACCGTGGCCCCCAGACCAACCTGCACGAACCCCCAGCCGGCCACGACAAGCTCTGCGAGCAGCAGCACCGCGGCGAGGAGATAGAACTTGGTGAGCTTCATGCCCCGGCCTCCCCGGGCGCAACGCCCAGCGCATCCATCAACGCCATCAGCGCCTCCTGCAGCACCGTCTGGTTCAGGCGGTAGGTGATCGTGGAGCCGGCACGGTCTGTCTGCACAAGGTCTGCCTCCCTGAGCACGGCGAAGTGCCCCGACATCGTTGGCCAGGCCAACTCGAACTGGCCGGCCAACTCCCCAGCGGTCATCGGGCGCTCGCGCAGCAGCGCGAGGATCCGGCGCCGCGTCGGGTCTGCAAGAGCGCGGTAGACGAGGTTCGTCTGAGGCTCCTTGTTTCGGTACATGCCGAATTCGGCTATCGACAAAATAGCAGCGGGACCAACAGGGCCGCAAGAGCGTCAGCAGCCGGGTAGTAGACTTCCCGCACTCAGGTGGACGATGCCGCCTGCCCCCTTTCTGCCGTTGCAGCCGGAGACAGACGATGACCGACGACCGCGAGCGCTGGGCCCTCATCCTCGGAGCCTCTTCGGGCATGGGCGAGGCCACCGCGCTTGCGCTGGCCGCGGCTGGCTACAAGATTGCCGGTGTCCACCTGGACTTCCGGGCCGCGCTCGCCCATGTGGACGAGATCAAGGCCAAGATTGCGGCCGCCGGATCCGAGGCGTTCTACGCCAACATGAACGCGGCGGACGATGAGAAGCGGATCAACTTCCTTGCCGGGCTACGTGCGCGCTTCGACGAGTCGGTCGCGGCCGGCAAGACACCGTACGTCCGTGTCGTCATGCACTCGCTCGCCTTCGGCTCGCTGGTCCCCTTCCTGACGGAGGATCCCAAGACCGGCGTGGACCGCAAGAAGATGGAGATGACCCAGGACGTCATGGCGAACAGCCTCGTCTACTGGGTGCAGGATCTCTGGCGCGGCGGGTTCTTGGGCGAGGGGTCGCACATCTTCTCGATGACGTCGGAGGGGTCAACCCGCGTTGTCCCCAGTTATGGCGTCGTATCGTCGGCAAAGGCGGCACTCGAGTCGCATACGCGCCAACTTGCAATGGAGTTGGCGAGGCTTGGCACGGGTGTCACCGCGAACACCATCCGCGCCGGCGTGACGCTCACCCCGGCATTGATGAAGATCCCCGAGAAGGACGCGATCATCACCGCAGCGGTCAAGCGCAACCCGACCGGCCGCATGACCACGCCGCAGGACGTTGCCAACGCAATCGTTGCTCTGTCCGGGCCGGGCACAAGTTTTATCAACGGCGAAGTGATTGGGGTTGACGGTGGCGAGTACATCACCGGCAGCTGACCCGGCAACGGGCGGCGCCGCCAACACGGAGGGCACCCGATGAGCGGGCGAGTCCTGGTTGTCGGATCGGTCAACGTGGACCTCGTGGTCCAGGGTGAGCGTCTGCCCAACCCCGGAGAGACCGTCCTGGGCGGCACGTTTGTCCGCTTCCACGGCGGCAAGGGCGGCAACCAGGCCGTTGCTGCCGCGCGTCTTGGCGTGCCCGTGATGATCGTGGCCGCACTGGGCGATGACGAGTTTGGCAACGACGCGCGCACGGCGCTCGCCCGCGAGGGCGTGGGCACGGACGTGCTCGTGAAGCTCCAGCGGACCGCAACCGGCGTGGCGCTGATCCTCGTGGACGCCAAGGCCGAGAACATGATTGCCGTGGCGCCGGGTGCCAACGCCGGTCTCACCGCAGCCCACGTCCGAGCGGCGCTGGGTAGGCTGGCCCCGCATCCGGGTGACGTGGTGATGGTCACCCACGAAATCCCCACCGAAGCTGCGCGCGAAGCGCTGCGCATTGGGCGGGCCGGTGGTGCCACCACAGTGCTCAACCCAGCGCCGGCGGGTGGCCTTGACCGCTCCATTCTCTCGTTGGCCGACATCCTGACGCCAAATCGCGGCGAGCTTGCCCGCCTCGTGGCCGATGACGCCGCGCGGTCCGGTTACGCAGCACCGCCGGCGGATGATCCCATCAAGACAGCGAGGACGCTCTTGGACGTCACCGCTGAGGGCGCCGGCGCCAGCAGCGCGCTGCTTGTCACGCTTGGCTCTACGGGCGCCGTTCTTATTCGCCGGGGCAAGCCGCCGCTCGACATCAAGGCACCCAAGGTGAAGGCCGTGGACGCGACGGGCGCGGGCGACTCGCTCAACGGCGCGTTTGCCGCGGCGATCGCCAGCGGGCTTGACCTTGAGGCTGCGGCCCGTCGCGCGGTTGTTGCGGCCAGCTTGTCCGTCATGCGGGCGGGGGCCCGTGAAGGGATGCCGACGCGCGCCGAGCTCGATGTCAAGCTGATCGCCCTTGGGATCATTCCCCCGCCGCCTCCGCCGCCCGCTGAGCCGGGCTCGCCTGAGGACCCTGCGGCAGTGTCCGACACGGGCGCGGCGAACTAGCTTGCGAGGGCCGTCTGGCCCACCCGCTCCTCCGCCACCCAAGGGCTAACGGCCCGCGCTGCCGGCGTCATCGACAGTCGGCCGCCCGCGTCAAGCCACCAGGCCGCAAGACCGCGTGAGCGCGCCTCCTCGCCGATGCCAGCGGCTCCAGCGAGGAACAGCGCCTTGGTCCACACCTCGGCCCAAGCCGGATCCGCAGCCGCCACGGTGACGGCGATCAGACCCGTGCGGGCGGGCTCGCGGGTTGCAGGATCCACGATGTGGTGGACAGCTTGCCCGTCCGGCGCGATCCAGTTGCGCGTGCCAACCGAGGACGTTGCCACGGCGCCCGCGTGGAGCGCGAGAACGGCCACGGCCCCCGCGCCAGGTGTGGCGCCAATCGGGTCGTCAATCCCGATCATCCACCCCTCAACGGGCCCGCGTCCAGCGGCGACCAGATCCCCGCCAGCCTCAATCAGCAACCCTGCGCCTTGGGGCAGCAGCGGTGCGGCCGCCGCCGCCGCCCAGCGCAGCGCAAGACCCTTGCCGATGCCGCCAAGGTCAATCGGCAGCGCCGGCACGGCAATGAGCGACGTGCGCACCTCGCCGAGCGGGGCGATGCGCACCGGGTCCGGGGAGCCGGGCGACGCGGCTCCAGCTTCCGCCTGCAGGCTTGCGCCGTGTTCGCCTATCCGCTCCAGCACGTCAAGCACGGAGGCGTCAAACCGACCACCAGTGACGCGTCCCGCGCGGTGGATGGCCGCCACTGCCACGCGCAGCCGCCAGGACACCCGTGCGATGCGCCCGGACCCCGCCAGGCGATTGAGTGCGGTCAACTCGCTGTCGGCCCGGTACTTCGACATCGCCATGTCCACGGCCGCGAACTCCGTCGTCACGGTGTCCCACATGGCCGCCGCCACGGCCGGCGTCTCTGACTCGGTTCCTTGCGTCATCAGCGCGGCGGGCAGCCTAACCTGCAGCCGCAGGCCGGACCCAAGGGCACGTGTGTTGAACGCGATAATCCGGTGCAGCCCATCGGGCTTGCCTGGGGAAAAGAGGTGCGTCAGGCGGTCCGTCAGGGCTTCCCGGAAGCGCTCGTGACGCCCGATGTCGCGGGCGCCTTGCCGGAGCCCGCAACCGCGCCGTGGGCTTTGACCGTTGGGAGGCTGATAGCCGTCGGCAGCGTTGCTGCGGAGCCCTTCACGTTGGCGACCAGCGCGGCAAGCTCGTCAAGCCGCTGCTGGAAGGCGGTCGCATCCGTCCCGACGTTCGCATACTCGGTTTCAAGCGCCCGCGCCTTGGCATCGGCCGCCAGAAGGGTTGCCTCAAGTGCGTCATTCGCGGCGCGCGTGCGATCGACGGCGGCGACCATCGGCGCCTGAGCGGCAGCATTCGCGGACTCGGTCTGGAACTGGAGCGCGGACACACCGGCCAGCGACACCGCGTAGACCGCCGCCGACACGCCAACCAGCATCGCGGCCCGTGTGGGCGTGTTCAGGAGCGCGTCACGCCTGGCATTCGTTGAGCGGATGGGTTTGGTGCCTACGGCAATCTGGGTCGCCCGGCCAATGGCTGCCCCGCCAACGGCTGCCCCGTGTGCAACCGGGGCACCAAACACGGGCGCGCCCAGGGCGCGCTGGCGATCGTCAACGGCGGGCACCGAGGGCCCGGTCAGCCGCCCAAGGACGGGACGCCCAAGGATTGGACGCCCAATCGCGGGCGCCGGCAGCAAGCGCTCAGTTGTCATCGCCGCCCCGTGGCGCCGAGCCGCCGGAGCTGGCTGCGCCCGCCCTCGCGGCCCGAGCGTTGAGTGATGCCTGCCGGGCCGCCGCGGCGTTGAGTTCGGCAAGCCGCTTCTGGGCCGCCAGCAGCTGCGCCTGCACAGTGGTCAGCTTGGTTTGGGCATCGGACAACTGGGTCTGCAGAACCTGGGCGCTCTGCGTGGACTGGGTCACCGCACCGCCTGCGGTCCCGATGGCCGAGCGCAGATCTGCAATCCGGGAGGCAACCTCGTCGGCTTGCCCTGACAGGTCGGCTGACCGGCCAACCTCGCTCTGGAGTTCGGCGTTGATGCTGCTCATGGACACAGGCACCGTGTCGAGCGGCGCGCTGCCGGTACGCCACTGCGCTGCGAGCTGGACGGTGACGACGGCGACGGCAACGACGGCGGTCGCTGCCCCAAGGACGAGGATCCGGCGGGCAATGCGGTTGACTCGGGCGCGAAGCATCAGGACTCCTCCACGGGGACGGCCACCGGCGTGAGCCGGCGGTTGGGGACGGTGTTGGGGACGGTGTTGGCGGTGGTGATTGCCGGGACGGCATGACCGGCAAGAGCGGGAACCGCACGCTGCGGGCGAGTTCGAGCCGTCCACCAGCGGTGCGCGGTGCCGGCCAGGATTGGGACGCCGGTGGCGAGGTACAACGGGGTGAGGGCGGCACCATCGGACCCCGCCAGGACGGCGTGCACCCACGCCATCAGGAACGTGACCACGCCAAAGCGGTGGACCTTGAGCCACCAGCCAGCGGGCAGGAGGCGTGTCCACTTGGCGGTTGCCGCCGTGAAGATGAGCGCGTAGAGGGCAACGGAGCCGAGGCCAACCGGGATGGGCCGATAGCCCGAGAACCCGGGTACGAGTGCGCCGACGATGCCAACGTTGGCGTAGGAGTCGATTGCGAGCAGCACCACGTGCAGCGCGAGGAATGCCCACGTGAACACCGTGAGCATCTCGTGCCACGGGAAGACTTGCTTGGTCTTTCGCCACTCCGACGTGTTCCGCGGGTGGCTGAGCAGGAGCCCTGCCGCAATCTGGAGCCCCAGCATCAGATATGCGGTGATCCCCATGGCGCGGGCAGCCACCCAGGGGCGCACGGACAGCGTGCGCGGATCGGTGGCGGGAAGGACGTGATCTGTGATGCCCAACGCCACCAGCGCGGCGATCGAGCCGATGATCACAAGCGTTGCGACGCCCGCGCGCATCAGTGCACCACCGCCGGAGACGGCGGGACGGCGAGGTTCTCGGGATGGCGGATCAGAGGGGACATCTGGGTCCTCGAAGGATGTGGCATCGCTCTGAGGCTGCGAATCGTCCGAAGGTTTCACTCGGCCCGTCGCCGATGGTCCTGTTGGCCCGCAGGACTCCGTCAGGGCGCCAGGAGCGCTGCCGCCACCCGGGCGACATTCCAGCGCGTGACGCCCTCATACGTGTCCCGCGGCGCATCGCCGGTGGAGTCCGTGTAGAGGTCGGTGACAACGGCCGCACCGGTCTCCCGCGCAAGCGTCTGGGCAAGCTCGTCGTTGAACTGGGCCTCGGCGAAGATGGCGCGGATGCCGTCCGCCCGGATCCGCGCGACCAGGTGGGCAACCGTGCCTGCGCTCGGGTCCTGACCCGGAGCCGCCACGATCGTGCCGTCGATGGCGAGACCGTAGGCTTCGGCGAAGTAGGGGAACGCGTCGTGGAAGGCGACGACCGTGCGGTGGGTCTGCGGGATGACCGCGAGCGCCGCCGCCGCGTCGGCATCCAGCGCGGCCAGACGCGTCTGAAAGGCTGCGAGCCCCGCGACGTAGCGCCCCGTGTGGCCCGGATCGACCAGAGCAAGCTCCGCTGCGATCTTGGCCGCCATGGCGGACGCGTATCGCGGGTTCATCCAGACATGCGGGTTGATCACCCCGTCCGCGGCGCGCAGGTACGTGACGCCCGGCAGGTCCTCGGCAACGGCCACAAGGGGTGCTGTGGACCCCGTGTTGGTGATGAGCCCCGCAAGCCAGTCATCCAGCCCAAGACCATTGCGGACAACAAGCTCTGCCGCCGCAACCGCCCGCATGCTTGACGGGCGCGGGTCAAACGTGTGCACCTCGCCGCCCTTGGGCACAAGGCTGGTGACAACAACACGGGTGCCGCCCACCTGGCGGACGAGGTCCGCGAGGATGGTTGTTGTGGTCACCACGTGGATTGCGTCAGGATCTGCGGCGGGGCCAGACGGCGTGGGCGTGGCGCCCGGGCGTCCGCATGCCGCCAGCAGCAGCGCAGCGCAAAGCACAACGGCGAAGAAACGAGCGGGAGCACGCACGCTGGCCCTCACGCCGTAGCCGCGAGGCACGACGCGCACGTCCCGAAGACCTCAAGCCGATGCGTAGTGACACGGAAGCCGGATCGCCCGGCAACGCTCGCAAGAACGTCTGCAAGCCCATGATCGTCCACCTCGGTGGAGCGTCCGCAGCGCGTGCAGATGGCGTGGTGATGGTGCGCGGTCTCGCAGGCCACCCAGGCGTGGCCGCCGCCGGGCAGGTCCATTCGCTCCACGAAGCCCAGCGACGTGAACAGGTCCAGGGCGCGGAAGATCGTCGCGCGCCCAAGCCCCGGATACTCCAGCCTTGCGGCGGTCAGCAGTTGGGCCGTTGTGAAGTGGCCGTCCTGCGCGCCGATCAGCGCCGCCACCGCACGGCGGGGCTCCGTGACCCTCGCGCCGGCGTCGGACAGCGCCGTCAGCAGCGATCCGCCACGTGCGTGGCCGACGGTCATGCTGCAGATCCCTTCGCGTGAGCGTCATCCAGTTCGTCTTCAGCGAGGCGCAACACGGGATACCGGCGCTGGGCAATCAGCCCGTGTGGCCCAACGAAGACCGCGATGACGAAGAGCGCGGTCTGCACCAGCACGATGGTGGCGCCGCTGGCGACGTCGAGCCAGTACGAGATGTACAGCCCGACAACCGCGCTGATGATGCCGATGGCGGCGGCCACCAGCATCAGCCGGGTGAACCGGACCGTGAGCAGTTGTGCCGTGGCGGCGGGTGTCACCAGCATTGCCACGACGAGGATGATTCCCACGGCCTGCAGGCTCACCACGATGGTGATGGCGACGAGGGTCAGGAACAGGAGCTCCAGACGCTCCACCTTGATGCCGGACGCAGCCGCACCCAGCGGGTCAAACGTGGCGTAGAGCAGTTCCTTCCAGAGCAGCGCCACCACGACGATGACCGCGAGGCCGAGGCCCACCAGCGCCACGAGATCGCCCGGGCCGATGGCGAGCACGTTGCCGAAGAGGAAGCTGAACAGGTCAGCAACGTAGCCGGAGATGCCGCTGAACAGGAACACGCCCAGCGCGAAGGTTCCGGCAAACAGCACCCCAATTGCGGTGTCCTGGCGGATCCCGGCCTTGCGCGTCACCACGCCAATCGCGAGTGCCGTGCCAACCGCGGCAATCGTCGCGCCGACGTAGAGCGGCCAGCCCAGCAGGTACGCAACCACGATCCCCGGGAAGCCAGCGTGCGCGATGGCATCGCCGATAAACGCCACACCGCGCAGCACAACGTAGGTGCCCACGATGGCGCAGGCGGCCCCAACAAGCGTGGACGCGACAAGCGCTCGAAGGAAGAAGCTAAAGCCAAGAGGGTCGAGCAGAAGGTCCATGATCAGCGGCCCCCGTCATGGTCATGAAAGTGGCGCTCACCGGGTGCTGCTTCATCGTGATGGTGAGCATCGTCGAGGACGACGGTGCGGCCGTCGAGGACCAGCAGGTGGCCACCGTAGGCCCGCGCCAGGACGTCTGCGTCAAGAACCAGGTTGGACGGCCCGTACGCGACAACCGTCCGGTTGACGGCGAGCACCTGGTGGAATCGCGCCGCTGCACAGGCGAGGTCATGGGTGGTGGCAACCACCGTCTTGCCGCGCTCCGCCTGTGCCTCGAGGAGGTCCATCAAGAGCTCCTGCGTGGTGGGGTCGATCCCGGTGACCGGCTCATCGAGCAGGAAGAGGTCAGGCTCTGCCGCGAGCGCCCGCGCCAGGAAGACGCGCCGGCGCTGGCCACCGGACAGGCGGCCCACCTGTGTTCGCAGATGCCGCGCCATCCCCACCTCGGCAAGCGCGCTCTGTACGGCCCGCCGGTCGTCAGCGCCTGGCCGCCGGATCCGCCCAAGCCGCGGAAAGCGGCCCATCATCACGACGTCCTCCACCGTCACGGGGAACGCCCAGTCCACAAGCTCTGCCTGGGGGACGTACGCCACGCGGCGCGCCTCCCGACCGGCCGGCTGGCCGAGGATCTCAATCCGCCCGGTCCAGGGGGTCAGGAGCCCAGCCATTAGCTTGAGCATGGTGCTCTTGCCGGCGCCGTTGGGGCCCACCACCGCAAGCAGGCTGCCCGGCTCCACGGCCAGGGTCACATGCTCCAGCGCAACCCGCTGCCCGTAGCCCGCCGACACGTCGCTGAGCCACACGTCCGCGTGCGCGTGGGCATGCGTGGCGTCAATGCCGTCAGGATGGTTGTGGCCGAGTGCCATCGGCAGGTGCCGGGCGTGGGGGTGTTGGGGCGAGTCCATGTGAGACACAGTATCAACTAGAGAGAAAGCGGGCAAGCCACGCCCGCCCCGTGGCCGAATCTGCGCAACAATCCACAGGCGATCCCATTGTTGAGCCATCCCCGCACGGCCAAGCCGCGCACCGACATCAGACCCGGAGGCCTCCCCTGAGCGCCAAGCAGCCCGTTCCGCAGCCTACCCGCCGCGATCGCCGCGCCTCTGAGCGCGCCACCGAGAACCGTCAGCGCTTTGAAGCAGCGCGCGCCGATCGGCGCAGCAACCCTATGTCGTCCAGTGGGTCGTCGTCGGGCCCCTCGTGGCTCAACACGCGGACGATGACCATCGCCGGCATCGGCGTCGGCCTCCTCCTCG
>CAIXZV010000091.1 GCA_903924005.1 uncultured Chloroflexota bacterium
GGCGGGGCGGACGTCATCCTCATCCCGGAGATCCCCTACTCCATCGCCACCATCGCCAACGCAATCCGCGACCGCGTCAAGAAGGGCACCAACTTCTCCATCGTGGCGGTGGCCGAGGGCGCCCGGAACATCGACGACGCAAAGGCACTGGCTGCCGCCGAAGCACGCGTGGCTGCCTCCAAGGACCCCGTGGTCCGCGAGGCCGCGAAGGCCGAAATCGCGAAGCTGGAGCTGCAGCACGAGGGCAACACGCTGCGCCTGACGCAGCAGCTTGAGCAGCTGACCGGGCTGGAGTCTCGGGTGACCATTCTGGGCTACGTCCAGCGCGGCGGGACGCCTTCACCCATCGACCGGCTGTTGGCGACGCGACTTGGCACGGCTGCCGCGGACTTCGTTGCCGCCGGCACGTGGGGCGTCATGGTGGCCGCGCAGGGCGACGGGATTGCCGCGGTGCCGCTGACGAAGGTGGCCGGCCGACGCAACACGGTGCCGCCGGACCACGGCTGGGTGCGGGCGGCGCGCAACGTGGGGACGTGTCTGGGCGACTGAGGGTCCACGGCTGCTGCCTTCGGGTGGCGTTGGGCGCGGCCACCGCGTTGCCCGCAGGCGGCGCGGCACCGGGCTTCCCCGCAGGCGGCGCGGCACCGGGCTTCCCCGCAGGCGGCGCCTCTCTGGCGCATCCATGGATGAAGACTTCATCCGCTGGAGCCTGTGGCGCGCGGGATCATGGAGACGGGGCTGCAACTGCACGTTCCGCGGCGCCACGGTGGCGGAAGAATGAAGTCTTCATCCGGAAGCGCGTCTGAGAGTTGGCGGGGCTCTGGGCCGCGGTGACGCCCGGGCCGCGGCGGGCCCCGGGCCGCGGCGGGCCCCGGGCCGCGGCGCGTCTGGGCGGCGCATCTGTGCCGAACCTGCACGCCGCACGCACATCTTCTGCACATCTCGGCGCGAGAGTGAACTCCATCAAGCACGGCGACCGCCCAAAGGTCGCCACAACGGAGATCACACAGACACATGCGCGCCTTCATCGGCATCTTCTTCTTCGGTCTCGTCGCGTTTGCGGCAGGGACCCTCGGCTTCCAGGCGGGCGTCGCCTCGGCCGTCACCGGCGGCACCGGCAACCCGGCAGCAGTCTGGTTCCTGATGGGCGGCCCGCACTTTGGCGGCCTGTTCTTCCTGTTCGCGCTGTTTGCCATCGCCCTGGCGATTGGTGGCGCACGGCGCCGACACGGGATGCGCGGCGCATGTGCCGGCGACCGCGGCCCGACGGGCGCCCAGGGATCCTGGAGCGGCCACGGCCCCTGGGGCCGCCACTTCACCGACGGCGATCCGCGCCGCAACTGGATGAGCGAGATGCACCGCCAGATGCACGAGGCCGAGGCAACCAAGGCGCAAACCGGCGCCACCGGGACCGGCGCCACCGGCACCGGCGCCACCGGCACGCCTGACGCCACCTCGACCACGGGCACCCCAGCCGCCGGCTGATCCCCGGCCTCCTCCCCCTTTTCCACGGCCGACGCCGGGCGGGTTATCCTCGCCCGGCGTTTGCCGTCCCGTATCGGAGCACCATGCGCACGATCCTGGTCGTGGAAGATGAGCCGCAGATCGCCGGGCTTGTCCGCGACTATCTCGAGCATGCGGGCTTTGCCGTGCTGTCGGCCTCCGATGGCAACGGCGCCCTCGCGCTCGCCCGCACCCGTCGCCCGGACGCCATCGTCCTGGACCTTGGCCTGCCTGGCATCGACGGCCTTGACGTCCTGCGCTCCGTCCGGCGCGACTCGGCCGTGCCCATCCTCATCCTGACTGCCCGAAGCGACGAGACCGACCGTGTCACGGGTCTTGAGCTTGGCGCAGACGACTACGTGGTGAAGCCGTTCAGCCCCAAGGAGCTTGTGGCTCGCGTCCGCGCCGTGCTGCGCCGCGTTGACGCCCGGCCGCTGGCAAACGAGCGTCTTGTCGCAGGCTCGCTGGAGCTGGATTTGGCTCGCCGACGCGTCCTCGCCGACGGCCGACCCGTGGACCTGACAACCACCGAGTTTGAGCTGCTCGCTACGCTGGCGCGGGAGCCCGGCCGCGTCTGGACCCGCTCGCAACTGCTGGACGCCGTCCGCGGGTTTAGCCTAGAGACCTACGAGCGGGCCATCGATGGCCACATTCGCAACCTGCGCCGCAAGCTGGAGCCCAACGGCCCCGGCACCCGCTACGTCCGCACCGTGCACGGCGTGGGCTATGCGCTGGAGGACGGCGAGGCATGAACCACCAGCACGACGACGAGGACTGGCGCCTGCGCTGGGACCTGCGCGAGCAGGCCTGGCGTGCACGGCGTGATGCCGGCCCGCGGCATCGCTGGCGTCGGCCGCGTCGCGGGCTGCCGCCCGTTGGCTGCGTGATCGTGGTCATGCTGGGGTTCCTGGCGTTCGTCGGCATCGCCGTGCAGGTCGCGATCTGGTTCACCGCCGTCGTCCTCGGCATGTTCCGCCCGCTCGGCGAGCCAAGGGGCGCTCAGGGCATCGCGGTTGTCGTCATCGTCCTCGTGGCGCTCTTCATCGCGTTTCGGGCCTTCACTGGGTATGCGCGGCCGCTGGCTGAGCTCGCCAGGGCCAGCGAGCGCCTTGCCGACGGCGAGCCCGATGTGCGCGTGGAGGCCCGAGGACCGCGCCCTGTGCGGAACCTTGGCGCCTCGTTCAACGCGATGGCTGAGCGCCTTGACCGCAGCCGCGACGACCGCCGCTCGATGCTGGCCGACGTCACGCACGAGCTCCGCACGCCGCTCACGGTGTTGGGCGGAGGCCTTGAGGCGATGATCGACGGGGTCCACCCGGCTGACGCGGAGCACCTCACGCCGCTGCTCGCCGAGACCGTCGTGATGCGCCGGCTGCTGGACGATCTGCGGACGCTGTCGCTGGCCGAGGCGGGCGCCCTGCCGCTCCACCGCGAGCCCTCGGACCTGCGCACGCTCGCCGATGAGGTGGTGGCGTCGGCGCACACCGCCGCGTCTGCGAAGGGCGTGACCGTAGAGCCCGATGGCGACGCGTCGCTGGTGACAAGCGTTGACCCGGTTCGGGTCCGCGAGATCCTGGCCAACCTTGTGGCAAACGCCGTGCGGCACACGTCGGCCGGCGGGCGCGTGACGGTGAGCGTGCGGGCTCTCGGCGGCGACGCCGTGCTCGACGTGACCGACACCGGCGAGGGCATCCGCGCCGAGGATCTCGAGGCCGTCTTTGAGCGCTATGAGCGCCGGTCCGACACCGGCGGCAGCGGTCTGGGTCTGGCGATCGTGCGCGACTTGGCGGGCGCCCACGGCGGTTCGGTTGAGGTGTCCAGCGACGGCGTCGCCGGGCGCGGCTCGAGGTTCCGCGTCAGGCTACCGCTCCGGGACTAGGTCCGGTCCTCGCGACGCCGCCACCTTGGTCGGCGTTCGCGGCCACCCTGCCGCGCGCATGGATGGGGACTTCATGATCCCGCGCAACTGGTGCTCAGGAACGCGTCCAGGATCCTCCAACTTCATTGCGTGCGGCAGCCCGGTGGAGAAACCGTGAAGTCCCCATCCGACTGCGCGTCGAGGTGCTGACGCGTCGGCGCGGCGGGTTCGTGCGCTTGGGCTCAGGCGATGCGGCGAGCCAGCACCCGGGCGCCACCCAGCAGCAGGCCGACGGCAACCAGCAGGGCGCCGGCCAGCGTGACCGGCGAGATCCCGGCGGGTGCGGTTGGTGCCACTGGCGTCGTGGGCGCGATGGACAGTGCTTCCGGCGTGGGAGCCGGGGCAAGGACGGCGTTCGGCGTCGCCAGCGGCGCGGCGTCGCTTGGGCCAGCCTGCTTTGGGCCTGCGGCCGCGGTCGGGCCGGGCACCATGGCGGCCGGCGAGGCATCGGCCTGCGTGTTGGTTGTGTTGGTTCGCTCCGTACC
>CAIXZV010000092.1 GCA_903924005.1 uncultured Chloroflexota bacterium
AAGCTCTTCGTGCGCCCTTGATCGATCGGATAATGGTACAAGTATTCCGACAGGTGATATGCTCTGCCAAACGGACAGGGCGGCTGAACGGCGGTTTCGACACCGCGAGCAAGTCTGGAGCCCACGTGTCCGAGCGGGAAGGGATGCGACGATGATCGTCCGGGAGGTTCGGGTGCGGCATCGCGGCCGCGGCCAGACCTGGACATCAGCCGTCCGCGCCCCAGGCAGCCGCTGATGGATCGCACAACTGCGGCGATCTCGAGTTTTGTCGCTGAGCTGACGATCGACCGGATCCCAGACCGCGCGTTCAGGGCCGCAGCGGGTCGGCTGGTTGATTCGATCGGCTGTGCCGTGGCCGCAATCGACAGCGAGCCGGCGCGGATCGCCCGTCGCCTTTCGGCGATGGCGTCGAGTTCGCAGGGCGCAACTGTGATTGGGCTCCCGCGGCGGACGACCATTGAACTTGCGGCGTTCTCGAACAGCTGCATGGTCCGCTACCTCGACTGCAACGACATGTACTTCACAGCTCGGGGCGGTGGCGGTCACCCGAGCGACCTCATCTCGGCGGCCCTCGCCGTGGGGGAGGCGGTGGGCGCGAGTGGCGCCGAAGTGCTGCGCGCCGTGGTCTTGGGCTACGAGGTCAACGGGGCGCTGGCCTCCGCGGTGTGGCTTCGCGAACGAGGCTGGGATCAGGGCCTCAACGTCGTTGCGGCTGCCTCGATGATGGCCGGGTCGCTGTTTGGGCTCACACGCGAGCAACTCGGCCATGCGCTCTCGCTCGCCGTCACGGCAAATGTGCCGGTGCGCCAGACGCGGGTGGGCCACCTCTCGATGTGGAAGGGATGCGCCACCGCGGGAGCGGTCCGCAACGGCGTCTTCGCGGCGATGATGGCGCGCGAGGGGATGACCGGTCCGCCGAGTCCCTACGAGGGCGCTTCGGGCATCTGGGAGCAGGTCACCGGACCGTTCGAGGTCCAGCTGCCCGTCGTTCCCGGCGCCTTCGTTGTGGAAGACATCCACACCAAGATGCGGCCCGCCGAATACAACGCCCAGGGCCCGATCGACCTGATGCTCGAACTGCGGCCGTTGGTGGCCGTCGAGGCGGTCGAGGCCATCGAGGTGGACACCTACTACCTGACGCATCACGAGATCGGCAGCGATCCGGCGAAGTGGGCGCCGACGTCGCGCGAGACCGCCGACCACAGCCTGCCGTACCTGCTGGCCGTGGCGCTGCTTGACGGCGAAATCGACCAGCAGTCCTGTGGCCCTGAGCGGATCGCAGATCCCGCTATTCGGCCGCTGCTGGCGAAGATCACGATCCGCGAACGACCCGAGTTCACCGCCCGCTTTCCCGCGGAGCTCCCCAACGAGATCCGGATTCGCACCACTGGCGGCGAGACGGTCACGCGATCAGGGAGCTACCCGCGAGGTCACCGCGAGAACCCGATCACGGATGCCGAACTGGACGCGAAGTTCGACCGGATGACCGCAATGCGGACCGGGCGCGACGTCGATGTCTGCCGGTCCGTCCGCGACCAACTCTGGGCACTCAGGGACGTGCCCTCCATCGAATTGGTCATGCGCCCGCTTGGGACGCTGGCCCTCGCACTGCCCTGAACGAGGAGATGTCCCGAATGCATGTCGGCGAGCGATTGGTCGAGCGACTGGTCGGCTACGGGGTCAAGCACGTCTTTGGCTGCCCTGGCGGCCAGACCCTTGCCTACTACAACGGGATCGCCCGCCACGCAGGCGAGATCGAGCACATCCTCATGCGCGACGAGCGCAGTGCGGTGTGTGCCGCGGATGCCTATGCCCGCGCCACGGGCCGTATGGGCGTCTGCGACGCCACCGTGGGACCGGGCGCCAGCAACCTCGTGTCCGGGCTCATCGAGGCGTATGCCTGCTCCATCCCGGTCCTCGCGATCGTCTCGGACATCCCGCGCAACTGGGAGCATCACCGGACGCTTGCGGCGGCCAACCAGGCGTTTGACCAGCGCAAGTTCCTCGAGGGCACGGTCAAGTACTACGGACGCGTGGGGACGCCGGAGAGCCTCGTCGAGATGCTCGCCGCATGTGTCCGGATCGCAACGTCCGGCCGCCCCGGCCCGGTCGTGCTCGAAGTTCCTGTGGATGTCTTCAACGCCGAGTCGCCTGAGCCCAAGTTCCCGGCGACGCCGGAGCAGGCGGTCTTCCCGCGCCTGCGCGCCGGGGCTGACCCGGAGGCGATCGAGGCTGCCGCGGCTCGGCTCGCGGGCGCTGCAAAGCCGATGATCGTGGCCGGTGGCGGCGCGATCTACGCTGGCGCCGGCCCCGCCATCCTTGCCCTCGCCCGACGGCTTGGCGCCCCGGTTGCAACGACGATGAACGGCAAGGGGCTGATCGCAGAGACGGATCCGCTGGCCGTCGGCGTGGCAGGGCGCCAGGGCATGCCGCTGGCGAACACCCTCCTGAGCCAGAGCGATTGCCCGGTCTTCATCGGGTGCAAGACCGGCCAGGCGACGACGCTGGGCTGGACGGTGCTGGATCTCAACGCGCCGATCATCCAAATCGACCAGGATGCAGGCGAGATCGGCCGCAACTTCCACAATACGGTCGGGATCTTCGCCGACGCACGGGTGGGGACGGTTGCGCTCGACGCCGCCCTCGAGAGCCGAGCGCTCAGCGCGAGCTGGGATTCGGAACTGCTCGCGACGGGCCAGCGCGACTGGTGGGACGGCCCCGTCAAGTACCGCGAGGAGCCCAAGCCCGGCATCGTCAAGCCGCAGGACATCGTGCGGCTGATGCGCAAGCACGCCTCGGACGATGACGCGGTGGTGATGGACGCGAGTCTGGCGACAGGCTGGATCAGCGGCCGATGGCAGATCCGCCGGGCCGGTGTCCAGGTCTTCTCGCCGCGCGGCATGGGCGGTCTCGGCTGGGGCCTGCCAGGCGCCATCGGGGTTGGCGTCGCACGCCGAGGTACCGCCGGCAAGGTGATCCTGCTTGCGGGCGACGGCGGCTGGGGCTATTCGCTGGGCGAAGTGGAGACCGCGGCCCGGATGGGTCTCCCGATCGTGTCGGTGATCATCAACAACAGCACGCTTGGCTGGATCTACCACGACAGCCTGCACCGCTATCCGGGTCAGATCGTCTCAGACCGCTTCACCGAAGTGCGCTACAGCGATTCGGCCGGCCCGCTGGGGGCGCACACCGCCTGGGCCGACACCCTTGACGGCTTTGAGGCGGCGTTTGCCGAGGCGATGGCAGACCCGTCGCCGCGGCCGTGGGTCATCGAGGTCAAGTCGTGCCCCGAGGAGACCCCGCTCCTGCCCTCGTCCGGCGGGTACTAGCTCTCGGTCGCGTCAGCACGCCGGATGAAGGGGACGTCCGGCGGCGGGGCCGGCGCGTTGATCGCCAGGTGGATCGTCGGCTCGGCGCCGTCGTTCCAGTTGCGATGCGGCACGCCCGCAGGGAACACCACCAGTGAACCTGCACCAACGTCCTCGCGAACGCCGTGGATCTCGATGGTCATCAGGCCTGCCAAGACGTAGAAGATCTGATCCACGGGGTGCGTGTGCAGGCCTTCAGGCGAGCCGCCCCCAGCCGGGGTGCGGATCCAGCTGACCGTGCATGACCCGGTGCCGCTGCCGGCCTCGATCAGACGCTGCACGAGCCGCTGATCGATTGGAGTTGCCGCGATGACCGCTTGGTCAATCCGCCGCACCGCCCGGAGGCCAGCGCCAACTGACACGCTCGTGTCGGCCGGTTGCTGGTCGCGTGTATCCCGCTCATGCGTCACGTCTGCAGTCCATCCTATCGAGTTTGTGCGGCGATCCCCCAAACGCAGGAACGGGCGGGTGCGCAAGCCCATGTCAGTCCGTCCGGTCGACGTTGGGCTCGATCTTGACAGGTTTGGCCGACGATTCGTCTCGTGGATAGCGTAGAATATGGAACGACCATTCCGCCAGCTACAATGGCGGGGTCGCACACGGGGCCGAAGCCGCGTTGCGGGCCTGGCCGATGAGAGGACCAAGCACGATGACCAAATCCCTGGAGAACAAGGTCGCGATCGTCACCGGCGGCGCCGGCGGCATTGGGCAGGTGTACGCGCGAGCCCTGGCGGAGGAAGGCGCGGCCGTCGTCATCGCGGACATGAACGAGGCTGGCGCGAAGGACGCGGCCGCGAAGCTGACCGCTGACGGGCTCAAGGCGATCGCGGTCAAGGTGGACGTCACGGATCCCGAGTCCGCCAAGGCGATGGTGCAGGCTGCCAAGGACGCCTTTGGCGGCCTCGACATCCTCGTCAACAACGCCGGGATCATGTCCACCCTGCCCAAGGGCAAGATCACCGAGATCCCTGCCTCCGAGTGGGAGCGTGCCCTGAAGATCAACGCGGGCAGCGTGCTCGTCTGCACACAGGCCGCGGTCCCGGCCATGCGCGAGCGGGGCGGCGGCACGATCATCAACCAGGGCTCCACCGCTGCGTTCGAGACGGGCGGCCTCTACCGCCTCAGCAAGCATGCCGTCTTCTCCCTGACGGCCACCCTCGCTGCCGAACTTGGGCGGGACGGCTTCACGGTCAATGCGATCGCCCCAGGCATGATCCAGACCGAGGAAGGCTTCCGCTCGGCCGGCACCCCCGACAGCGAGCGCCGCCAGGCGCGCGCCGCCGGCGTTCCCAACAAGACCCCCGATCGCCAGCCGGACGCCCTCGTCGGTGCGCTGCTCCTGCTTGCATCGCCGGCCGGCGACTACATCAACGGCCAGACGATCATTGTGGACGGCGGCCGCAACAACCGGCTCTGATCTAGGACCCCCAAGCAGTACGAGGCCCGGTTTCCCGTGAGAGAAGAAGCAGTCACATTCTTCAGCAACGGGAGCCGGGTCGCCGGCCTGCTCCGCCTGCCCGAGGAGTCCGTCCCCGGGCCGTATCCCGCCATCGTCCAGGGTCCCGGCTGGCTCCAACTCAAGGAGGCCAAGCGGAACCCCCCATACCACCATGCGTTCACCGAGGCCGGGTTTGCCGTCCTCGTGATCGACTTCCGCGGCTTTGGCGAGTCCGAAGGCGACGATCTGGACCTCCTCCCCGATCGATGGCTCGAAGACCTCACAAACGCCGTGACCTATCTCACGACACGCCCGGACGTCGACCGCTACGCGATCGGCACGTTCGGCTCAGGCAGCACGGGCGGCGGCAACGTCGTCCGTCTGCTTGCTGCCGATCCGCGGGTGACGTGCGGTGTCGCCCAGTCGCCCATCTCGGACGGGGCGGACTGGCTGCGGCGGATGCGCCGCGAGTACGAGTGGTACGAGCTGCTCGCCCGGCTCGAGGAGGACCGCCGCAAGCGCGTTCTCGAAGGCACGGGGGCACTCGCCCACCCGCGCGGCGACATCATGGTCATCACCCCCGAGCGGACCGAGCGCGAGACCAAGAAGGACGTCGAGGACAAGCACGTCCACATGGTGTCGCTCCGCAGTGCAGAGGCGATCCTCGCCTACCGCCCGATCGACGCCGCACCGTCCGTCAGCAACCTGCTGGTCGTGGGCGTGGAGGATGACGCGGTCACCCCGACCGATCACGCTGTCGCGCTGTACGAGCGCGCCAGGCATCCCAAGAAGCTGATCATCCAGCGGCGCTCGGGTCACTACGCGGCATATGACAAATACGCCGCCATCGTCATTCCGGCCATGGTTGCCTGGTATGCCGCGCACATCCGTCGCGGGCCGGTGGACGTGTGGACATCGGGCGAGGCGCAGACCGAGACGTTCGCTTCGCTCGACGAGTCGGGCGAGCCGGTATGAGCGCGCCGCTTCGCCTGTGTGCGGTCGGCGACGTGACGGCCTTCCACAAGGAGCCCGAGTCCGGGTACCAGTTTGTGGGGCCCGTGCTGGCCGAGATGGACATCGTCATCGGCCAGAACGAGCGGCACTACGGCAACCACAGGGACATCTTCCCCGTCGGCGGGTTCACCGAGCTGTGCGCTCCCGAGAACGCGGCCGCGCTCAAGCTTGGCCACTACGACGTCCTGACCTTTGCCAGCAACCACCTGCTTGATCTTGGCCCGGACGTGCTGCTGGAGACCATCGGCGTCATCGAGGCCCAAGGCATTGCCGTGGTTGGCGCGGGCGCGAACATCGAAGAGGCCCGGCGCCCCGTCTTCATCGAGCGGGACGGCACCGTCTTTGGCTTCATCGCCTATTGCTCCGTGCTGCGGCCCAACTACCAGGCCGGGCCCACCAGCCCGGGCGCCGCACCGATGCGCGCCCACACGCACTATCACCAGAAGGACTGGAAGCCCGCAACGGCGCCCGAGATCGTCACCTACCCGGTGCGCGAGGACCTCAACGCCCTCCTTGACGACGTGCGCAAGGCCAAGGCCAAGTGCGACGTGTTGACGGTGTCGATGCACTGGGGGCTCAACGGCGTCACGGGTGTGGTGCCCGCGTATGAGAAGGACGTCGCCCACGCGGCCATCGATGCCGGCGCCGACATCATCCACGGCAGCGGCCCCCATCGTCTCAAGGGCATCGAGGTCTATCGCGACCGGCCCATCTTCTACAGTTTGGGCAACTTCTGCTTCGACCAGCCACGCTGGGTGCTCGACGAGGGTCGGCGGCGCAGCCAGGAGCACGCCGGCCACATGGACCGGCAGAAGTGGACGTACGACCCCGAGTACGAGGAGTGGTACGCCGTTCCTGCCGAGAACCGCAAGTCGCTGATGGCCGTCATCGAGGTTGTGGACAAGGCCGTGTCGCGGATCACCGTGCGGCCGGTCATGATCAACAGCCACGCCCAGCCGGAGATCCCGCCGCCGGGCGACCCTAGGTTCGACGACGTGCTCGACTACGTCAGGAAGATCTCGGCGATGGAGCATTTGGCTACGCGATTCGACGTTGTCGGGGACGACGTCGTGATTACTAGCGAGTGAGGGCAGCGGGCCGTACTTCGCGAACGCGCGGACCGTTTGCCACGGGTCCGCTGTTCGGTAGACTCCCTGCGTCACCCGCCACGGGAGGATCGCATGGATGATCACGGCCCGGTGCGCTCGGTGGCCCGAGCGGCCGACATTCTGACAGCACTTCAGGACGGCCCGCGAAGCCTCGGGCGCATCTCGCAGCGGACCGGCTTGAGCAAGCCGACCGCGCACCGGCTGCTCGCCAGTCTCGGCTACCGCCAGATGGTGATCCAGGACCCGGTCACGTACGAGTACCTCCTTGGCCCCGGCTGTCTGCGGGTTGCGGACGCGATCATGCGCGGCGCCGCAGGTATCGGGACCGTCTTCATGCCGGTCATGCGCGACCTCGAAGCGACCACGCGCGAGACCGTCGCCCTCTATGTCCGGGCGGGGCTCGAGCGCATCTGCATCGGCCAAGTGCCCAGTTCGCAGCCCGTCAGGTTCACCGCCCACGTCGGCGGCACCCACCCGCTGCACGTCGGCTCCATGGGCAAGGTGCTGCTCGCGTTTACCGATGACGCGGAGCGGGCCGAGATCCTTGACCGGCTCCAGCTCGCAAGCATCACGCCCCAGACGGTCACCAGCCGCTCCCAGTTGGAGGCCGATATCGCAAGCATCCGCGAGGCGGGCTACGGCATGAGCCGCGGGGAGCGGGCCGCTGGCGTCGCGGCCATGAGCGCCCCGGTCTTCGGTCCTGACGGCCGGCTGCTGGCGTCGCTCAGCGTGCTGGGTCCGCAGGAGCGCCTGGAGTTCGTGGCGCAGGGTGCCCTGAAGGCAGCCCTCGTCGCCGCAGCCGAGGCGTGCAGCAAGCGGGCCGCGGGCCTTGTCGGGTCGGGCGCCGTCTGACCCGGGGACTGGGCAGGTCCCAACTCGGGCAGGCTGCCATGCCGCGGGCTAGCCAACCGCTGCGATGAACCGCTCCCGCGTCATCGGCAAGTCGCGCAGACGGACGCCGCACGCGTTCGCGACAGCGTTGGCGATGGCGGCGCTGGTGGGACCCGCCACCGCCTCGCCGGCTCCGGTCGGCGGGAGGTCGGGGTGGTCGATGAGTTGGACCTCGAGCTCCGGCGCGTCGGGAAATCGCAGCGTTCGGTAGCTCTCCCAGTCCCTCGTCACGACCTGCGCCCCGTCGGTGCGGATCGCCTCGTGCAGCGACCAACTTGCCGCCTGGATGATCCCGCCTTCGATCTGGTTGAGGAGGCCCGAGCGGCTGATCACCGTGCCGGCGTCCACCGCTGCCCACGCCCGGCGCACTCGGATCTCCGTATCCAGTTCAACTTCCACGATGACCGCCGCATAGGTTCCGCGGTTCTTGTACCTCGAGAAGGCGAGCCCGCGACCGCGAAGCGCGCCATCTGCAGCAAGTGGAACGTTGGCGGCCATTGCGGCGACCGCCGTGATCACGGCGTGCGCACGCGGATCGTCGAGGTGGCGGAGGCGGAACTCGACGGGATCCGCACCCGCGGCCCAGCCGAGCGCGCCCATCGTCCGCCAGAGCTCGATGTCGTAGCCGGTGGGGGACCGGTGTGGCTCCGCGACGCGCGGCACCGCGGAGGCGGCGGTGAGCAGGTCGCGCGCGGTCTGCCGAATGTGCGTCTGGTCCGGCGTGCATGCGAAGTCCAACGCGCTAGCCCTCCACCGACGGAAGGCCAAGACCGTCGGTGGCCAGCACCGAGCGGGCGAGGGCGTGACCCAGGCTGGAGAAGTGCTTGAGGGCGTTCTCCCGATAGCGGTTCTCCAGCGAGAGGCCCGCGGCGTTTGCTCCGGGTTGAGCGGCGAACAGGCTCTCGGGCCCCCCAATCGCCATCGCCTCGTTCCCGAAGCGCAGGATCAGCTCATCGGTCAGCACCTTCAGCGTGGCGATCTGCGCCAACTCCTCGTGGGGGCGTTCCGCCGACGCAAGCCGGTACGTCAGCAAGCGGAGCGCCGCCACGTCCATCGCCAACCGGGCGATGCGCTGCCGGATGAGCGGGTCCGCTGCCCGCCACCCGCCGTCGTCAGAGCGCGTGAACCCAACCAGCTGCTCGAGGAGTCTGGCCATCGTGCCGCAGAAGTAGCCCTGATTCTTGGTCCAATACTCGGCGCGGATGTCGAGGAAGTACTCCCAGCCGCAGTTCTCCTCGCCGATCAGGTCGCGCGCAGGGATGCGGACCGAGTCCAGATACGCCTGATGCGTCCCTTTGCCGCCAAGCGTCGCGAGACGCGTGTGGGTCACGCCTGGAGCCCGGTTGTCCAGGATGAACAGACTCAGGCCGTCTTCGGCCGGCACGTCGCGCCACGTCCGCGCCATGAGCACTGAGTAGTCCGTCCGGCTGACCTCACTCGCGAACATCTTGGTGCCGTCGACCACGTAGACGTCCCCGTCGCGTACAGCTGTGGTCCGAACCGCGGCCAGATCGCTGCCAGCCTCCGGCTCCGTGTACATGTGCCCGGCGCGGATCTCGCCCGAGGCGATCCGGGGGAGATACGTCTCGCGCTGCCACTCGGACCCGTGTCGCAGGATGAGGTGCCCAAACTCCAACACGGTGCCCGCATAGTTGCCTGCGGGTGCCGCGCTCCGGCCCAGCTCCTCGGCGAGGATCGCCTCGAAGATTGGTGGCCTGCCCGCACCGCCGTAGCGGGTTGGGATCTGGAGGCCCAGCCAGCCGCGTCGGCCCAACTCGCGGTAGAGGGCGGCCGAGTACCCGCCCTTCAGCCCTTTCGACTTCTGGGGGTCGTCAAACTGCGGGTCGGCCTGCTCGCAGAAGGCTCGGACCTCGGCGCGGAACCGGTCCTGCTCCTCGGTGAAGGCGAAATCCACGGAATCGAAACCTCGGCCAAGCGGTATCGAGAATCGGAACGAGTGTTCCGCAGAATGGGCGGTTGGGGCCGCTGCGTCAAGCCCGCGGCTGTACCATCGAGGCGATGCACGACCAAGTGGGCGGCGGGCTCCGCAGCGGCAGCGGACCCGGCGTCATGAAGACGTTCCGGCGCGACGCGTCGGTCACGAGCACAAAGCTGGCGCCCGGCACATACCGGCGGATCGCCGGCTTTGCCCGCCCGTACCGCCGGCAGCTGGTCTTGTTCCTGGGGCTGATCGTGATGGACGCTGCGGTGAACGCGGCCAACCCGCTGGTCTACCGGGCGATCATCGATGACGGGGCCCTTGGCGGCCACGCCGATGTCGTGGTTGCGTTCGCGTTCCTGCTGGCCGGGCTGGCGATCGCCGACATGGTGAACTCGCTTGTGCAGCGCTGGCTGTCGTCGCGGATTGGCGAGGGTCTGATCTTCGACTTGCGAACCTCAGCCTTCACCCATGTCCAGCGGATGCCGATCGCGTTCTTCACGCGGACCCAGACGGGGGCGATGCTCAGCCGCCTCAACAACGACGTGCTTGATGCGCAGCAGGCGTTTACCGGCACGCTGTCGTCGGTGTTCGGCAACGTCGTGGGCGTGATCATCACGATTGCGGCGATGGCCTACCTCTCATGGCAGATCACGCTCATCGCGCTCATCGTTGTGCCGCTGATCATCCTGCCGACGCGCTGGATCGGCCGACGTGTCAACGGCGTCACGCGTCAGGCGTACGAGCTGAACGCACGGCTGAACTCCACGATGGCGGAGCGCTTCAACGTCTCGGGCGCCCTGCTGGTCAAGCTCTTTGGCGATCCGGCCCGCGAGCGCGCGGCGTTCGAGGACACCGCTGGACGCGTCCGCGACACCGGGGTGCGGCGCGCGATGCTGGCGCGCCTGTTCCGGGCTGCGATCCTGCTGGCCGCGGGTCTGGCGACAGCGCTCGTCTACGGTGTCGGCGGGGTCCTGGCCGCCGACGGGACGCTCGCGGTGGGCACGCTCGTCGCGCTGGCCGCGTACCTCAACCGCCTGTACGCCCCGCTGACCGCGCTCTCCAACGTCCAGGTGGACGTGATGACGGCGCTTGTGTCGTTTGACCGACTGTTCGAGGTGCTCGACCTGCGGCCGATGGTCGCCGATCGGTCCGGCGCCGTGGACCTTCCGGCTGGCCCGGCCCGTGTGGATGTGTCGGGCGTCAGCTTCCGCTACCCCACGGCCCAGGAGGTCTCGCTCGCGTCACTCGAGGGGACCCCCGAGCAGGAGGTGGATCTTGGCGAGCCTGTCCTGCGGGACGTGACGTTCACGGTGGAGCCCGGGCAGCTTGTTGCGCTAGTTGGGCCGTCCGGTGCGGGCAAGACGACGCTGGGCCACCTTGTCGGGCGCCTGTACGACCCCGAAGCGGGCTCGATCCGCATCAACGGGGTGGACTTGCGCGATGCCAGGCTTGACTCGGTGAGTCACACCGTCAGCATCGTGACCCAGGACCCGCACCTGTTCCACGACACGATCCGGTCCAACCTCGTGTACGCCCGGCCCGATGCCACCGAGCAGCAGATGCTCAACGCGCTGCGCTCGGCGCGTATCCTGCCGCTGATCGAGTCGCTGCCCAACGGGCTGGACACGGTGGTTGGGGATCGCGGCTACCGGCTCTCGGGCGGTGAGAAGCAGCGCGTGGCCATTGCGCGGCTGCTATTGCGGGAGCCGCAGGTGGTGGTGCTCGACGAGGCGACGGCGCACCTCGATGCTGAGTCCGAGGTTGCCGTGCAGTTGGCGCTCAAGACGGCGCTCGAGGGCCGGACCTCCATCGTCATCGCCCATCGCCTGTCCACCATCCGGCAGGCGGACCTGATCCTCGTGCTGCAGGACGGCCGGATCGTGGAGCGCGGCACGCACGAGTCGCTGGTCGCGGCGGGCGGCTTGTACGCCCTTCTGTCGCGGACGCAGTTCGACGTGAGCGGTAACCCGGCAGTTGCGGACGCGGGCACAACGCCCGCGGCCTGATCCGGGGCTACGCGTCGTCTGCGGTGTCGTCTGCTCGGCGCGTCCCACCCTGGACCGGCGGCGTCCACGACCTATCGGCGAAGCGCATCTGGCGCTGGATGAAATCGTCGTTCAAGCGGCGCGACTCGTCCAGGAGCAGATCGCGCTCGTACGCTGCCTCATCGTGCGGGGCGGCATCTGGCTCAGGCTTTGGGTCGCTGCCCAGCAGGCGCTTCAGAAAGCTCATGCGTTGTCCGCGGGCAGGCCCATGAAGCCCAAGGTCTGCGCCCAGGCCCGCGCCGAGGCGTCCGCAAAGTCGGCGGCCTTGCGGTCAAAGAAGCTGTGCGGCGCGCCCTCGTACGTGGTGACCGTGTGGTCCACGCCGGCCTTGACCAGCGCCGCCTCGTAGGTCTCCACGGTGCTCGCGGGGATGCCCTCGTCCGCGCCGCCGAAGATGGCCAGGACGCGGCCCTGCACCTGGTCCGCCACGTCCGCCGGGGCCGGGGTCCCATTGCGCGACGAGCCCACTGGCCAGCCGTAGAAGCCGATGACGCCGTCGAGGTTGATCCCGAATGTGCCCGCCAGCAGCGCCAGTCGGCCGCCCATGCAGAAGCCCGTCGCGTAGAGGTGCTCCGGGTTCGCGGTGGTGCGCAGGTGCGCGGCGGCGGCCAGCGCGTCGGCCTTCAGGGTCTCAAACGTGGTCTGGCCGACATGCGGCTGGTAGTCAAAGTCGGGGCCGCGGTCGCCGCTGCTCGCGGTGCGGGCGAAGTAGTCGATGGCGATGGCGTCCACGCCGTGCTCCGCAAAGCGCAGCGTGAGCTCCTTGTAGTACGTGTGGAGGCCGCGGACGTCCGGGAGGATGACGATGCCGTTGCCGGTGGGGTGCGCGGCGCGGGCCTCAAAGGCGGCGAACGTCGTGCCGTCCTCTGAAGTGAGCACGATGTCGCCAGCGTCGAGGCTGCCCCCGGCGATGGGCGTGATGGGCGGTCGGGAGTCGTGGTCAAAGCACATGACGGGCCTCCGGGGCGCGGTCGGCGTGGGCGGGTGTCGGGGTGGTTCGTGCATGGTAGTCCGCGCTCGGATAAGTGCCGGATAAGCGGCGGTTGTCATGCTGCCGTCGATGGACACGATTCGGTTTGGACTCAGGGTTCGCGCGCTTCGGCGACAGCGCAGGTGGAGGCAAGAAGACCTGGCGGCTGCGGCAGGCGTGTCGCGGGCAGTCGTTGGGCGCGTGGAGGCTGGGAAGCTGGCCGGCGTGACCGTAGGGGTGGTGGACCAGATCACGGTGGCATTGGGCGGCTCGGCCGACATCGTGCTGCGCTGGCACGGAGAGGCGTTGGACCGGCTCCTTGATGAGGAGCATGCGGCGCTCGTGGAGCAGTTGGTGGCGATCTTGCGGGTGCTCGGGTGGGAGGTCGCCGTTGAGGTGTCGTTCTCCATCTTTGGCGAGCGCGGCTCGATTGACGTACTGGCATGGCACGCGGAGACGCGATCGCTTGCGGTATTCGAGATCAAGTCCGTCACCCCGGACATGGGGGCGATGCTGTTTGGGATGGACCGCAAGACGCGGCTTGCGCCGGACATCGCCGCGGACCGCGGCTGGAAGCCTGCGAACGTGGCCAAGATCCTCGTGCTTGGAGACACGAGCACCAACCGCGACCGTCTGGCGCGCCACGAGGCGACGATCCGCGCGGCGCTGCCGGCCGGGACCCGCGAGGTTCGGCGTTGGCTGGCCGCGCCCGGTCCGGAGAAGCTCGCCGGCGTGCTGTTTCTCCGGAATGCTCGCACCAAGGGCGTTACGGGACGCGGCCGGCAGCGAGTGCGGCTGCGCGGGACGGGTGCACGCACGTCGGCCGGAGCCGCTTCCCCGGAATGACCACCAGGAGAGCACTATCGGGCCCGCCCCAAGATAACGACCGCCAGGTGTGCATTTCGGCCAAAGCAAGGCGCAGGGAGGGGACAACGCTCCCGGGGTGAGCATCTCGGAAGAACAGGGCAACGGCTGTTCCAGAAGGCTCGCCTGCGCAGCATTTCGGGGAAACGCGACCGCTGCCGAGGCGAAACGCAGCCGCCATCCAGCCAAATCGCGGCCCGCAGCGCACCCTCCGCTAGAATTCGGCCGCCATGTCAAGCCCACTCGTCGTCATGAAGTTCGGCGGCTCGTCTGTCGCCAACGCGGACCGCATTCGCCGTGTCGCGCGCCGCATCGCCCGCGAGCGCGCCAGCGGCAGCCAGTTGGTGGTGGTCGTGTCCGCCATGGGCGACACCACGGACGAGCTGCTCGCCCTGGCCGCCGCCATCACGGACGATCCGGATCCTCGCGAGCTGGATGTGCTGCTGGCCACCGGTGAGCACCAGAGCGCCACTCTGGTCAGCATGGCGCTCCACTCAATCGGTGCCCCGGCCATCAGCCTCACGGGGCCGCAGGCGGGCATCACCACGGACGGCACGTACGGCAAGGCGCGGATCGCGGGCATTGACCCGCGGCGCGTCCACGCAGAGCTGGCCCAGGGCAAGGTTGTCATCGTTGCGGGCTTTCAGGGCCGCAGCGTCAAGCCGCTTGAGCATCTGGACGGAGACGCCCCCGGTGCCAGCGATGTCCACGCCGCCGAGATCACCACGCTTGGCCGCGGCGGCTCGGATACCACCGCCGTTGCGCTGGCTGCGCAGCTCAAGGCTGACCGCTGCCAGATCTTCACCGACGTGAAGGGCATCTACACTGCGGACCCCCGGCTTGTGCCGGACGCACGCCAGCTCCCCGTCATCGGCTACGAGGAGATGATGGAGCTGGCCCACCAGGGCGCGCAGGTCATGAACGTCCGGGCCGTCGAGCTCGGCTGGGTCAACGACGTCGTCATCGAAGTCCTCAGCTCGTTTGAGGACGCACCCGGTACTGAGATCAGGGAGGACCCGTTCGTGGAGCAGCGGAACAAGGTCCGGGGGCTCGCCCACGACCGGAACGTCGCCAAGGTCACGCTCGTGGCCGTACCGGATCAGCCCGGCGTCGCCCGGCGGGTGTTTGACCCGCTGGCCGCGTCCGGCATCACCATCGACATGATCGTGCAGAACGTGGGCCACGGCGGCGCCACGGACCTCTCGTTCACCATCCCGCGCGTGGAGTTGGCCAAGGCCAAGCGCATCCTCGAGCCGCTCGTCCGCGAGCTCGGCGCCCGCGAGCTCACCACGGACAGTTCCGTGGCCAAGGTTTCGATCGTCGGCGCCGGGATCCAGAACGCGCCGGGCTACGCCGCCCGCATGTTCGGGACGCTGGCAGACGCGGGGATCAACATCGAGATGATCTCAACCTCGGAGATCCGGATCACCACGATCATCGCCGAGGACCGTGTGGAGGACGCCGTCCGCGCACTCCACGCGCAGTTCGCCCTCGAAGTGCCTGAGGCGGCTGAGGCCGCCGCCGGCTGACGGTGACGCAGGCCGCCCTCTCCGCCCCGTACAGCCGGCTCGAACACTTCGCCAAGACCGGCTCCACCAACGATGTCGTCCGCGGTTGGCTTGCCGCCGGCACGCCGGAGGTGTGCGTAGCGGTTGCCGATGAGCAGGCGGCGGGCCGTGGGCGCCAGGGCCGAGCCTGGACTGCGCCGGCCGGGGCTGCGCTGCTGCTGTCGCTTGGCTTTCGCCCGAGTTGGCTCCCGGCCGATCGCGTCTGGCGGTTGAGCGCTGTGGTTGCGCTGGCGATGGCCGATGCGGCCGAAGAGGTGGCGGGCCTGCCCACGGGCACGGTGCGCTTGAAGTGGCCAAACGACCTTGTGGTGGAGACCTCTGGCCCGCGCGCCAGCCTCGCCGGCATCGAGGACGCGGACGTGGCGGCGGCGCTGCTTCGCGGGCCGGTGGCGCTGCGCAAGCTTGCGGGCGTCCTGGGGGAGAGCGACGGGCTTGGTACCGGCGACCCGCGCGTGG
>CAIXZV010000093.1 GCA_903924005.1 uncultured Chloroflexota bacterium
AAGCCGCCGATGATCCGCAGGGGCTTGATCAAGTCTGCGATGGCGCCGCCTGCAAACGCAGCCGTGACACCCAGCATGGTGAAGATCAGCCCAAACCCGGCAACGTAGGCGATAGCGTGGCGCACCGCGGCCCAGCGCGACGGGCTGCCGGAGATGCCGTCGCGCTGGCGAGCAGCAACGGCCACAGCCGTCAGTTGCCCCAGATACGCCGGCACAAGCGGCAAGACACACGGCGAGACAAACGAGATGACGCCGGCGGCAATTGCCACAAGGAGCGTGTAGTCACCGCTCATGTGCCGTCCAGGACCTCCGTCAGGAACCGGCGCAGTTTGGCCGGGCTTGTGGCCAGTACAAGTTCGTGATGGCCATACGCCACCACCGGGATTGTCACAAGGTAGCGCGCCAGCCATTCGTCATCGGTCTCGATGTCCCGCTCAAGCAGCGGCGGCACCGCCAAGCCTGAGCCGGCACGCTCCGCAAGCAGCGCAGAGAGGACGTCGTGCGCCTCCTCACAGAGATGGCAGCCGGGGCGGCCGTAAATGACAAGGTTGAGAAGCGGAGGGGTCACGCCAGCCATTGTATGGAGCAGCGCAGAGACGCCCCTCCCGCGCCTGACCCGTCGCCTAGAATCACCTCATGCCCCAGCCATGCCTGTACGACCGTGTTGGCGGCCTCGTGTTCTTCGAGCAGCTGGCGGCGCGGTTCTACGCGGGCGTTGTCACAGACGCCGTCCTCCGTCCGATGTACCCCGCCGATGACGCGCTCGCGCCTGCGGTGCGTCGCCTTGCGCTGTTCCTTGTCCAGTACTGGGGCGGGCCAACCACCTACCTTGAGGAACGCGGCCACCCCCGGCTCAGAGCGCGGCATGCGCCGTACGTCATCGGGACACGTGAGCGGGAGCGGTGGCTTCACCATATGCGGGCAGCCATTGATGCGTCAGCCGCTGGCCCTGCCGAGCGCCAGGAACTCCACGCCTACATGACCCTCGCGGCGGACGCGATGATCAACACCGAGACCGCGAGTGATCCCTCGCAAGGAGCTGGCCTTTGAGCCCCGCAGCCACGTTCGCCATTACAACGGCGCTGATCCTGTACTCGATTGGCGTCTGGAGCGAGCGGCTGCAGGGTCGCCTGAAGCCCTGGCACCTGGGCTTCTTCTGGGCGGGCCTCGTCTTTGACACCATCGGGACCGGGATCATGATGGACTTCGTCGGCGGGCTCACCGGTGATGTACACGGCGTCTCCGGCGTCATCGCCATTGTGCTCATGCTTGTCCACGCTGTCTGGGCAACGGTGGTGCTGCGCCGGCGTGACGAGGCGATGATCCTGAGGTTCCATCGGTTCAGCATCTTTGTCTGGCTTGTTTGGCTGATCCCGTACTTCAGTCCGATGTTTGTGGCTATTGCCACCAAGTAGTCAGTACCATTGCGGACCACGGGCGTGCCGGTACCCTTTTGGCATGCCTGATGTTCCTGGGGGATCCTGAGCATGGAGCCGGCCAGCCTGCCGCCCCGCATCTGTCCGCAATGCGGCTGGGACAACCCGCCCCTTGCTGCGCGGTGCCACTGCGGCGCCATCCTGCGGGTCCGGGCGAGCGCGCCGCCCACACCAGCGCCAATCGAGGCTCCGCCGGCTCCTCAGGTGGTGGCCGGGCCTGACGCAACGGCCAAGCGGGTCCTGATGGTTGGCGCTGGCCTCTTCGCGGTTGCCGTGGCTCTTGCAGGAGCGATGTTCATCTCACGTGCCCTTGGAGGCGCCCATGGCGCCAGCGGTTCACCCAGCGCAACCGCTGCCGCAATTGTTGCAACGCCGGCGGCCACCCCAAGCGAGACGCCGTCTGGACCCGTCCCAACGCTGCCGGATACGCCCGTCGTCACGCCCACGCCGCGTCCGGCGACGCCCAGACCGGTTGCCACCAATGACTGGAACACGGCCACCTACAACGTGGCGATGGCCTACACGGGCAGCATGAACGCCACCTATGTGTCGAAGATCCCGGGCGCCATCGGCTCGTGCGGCACGCTCACGGACGCGGCCTGCCAGAACCAGATTTCTGGCGGGGTCACATCGGCTGCCAACGCCCATATCGCGTGGATGTCCAAGCACACGCCGGCCCACTGCTTTGCCGATGCCTATGCCGATGATCGCGCAATTGCCAAGGCGTACCTCGCTGCGGCTGGCGCGCTGAAGGGCGGAAATGTCGCGGGCTGGCAGGCGCAGATCGCCACCGCCCAGGGCAAGTCAAGCAACTTCATCCACAACTTCTCGGCCTACTTCAAGGACTGCAAGTAGCAAGCACGACGTCCCATACGGCGGCTAGCGGCTCGATATCCGATAGTCTGGGCGAGCGATGGACACCAGTCTTCGACGCCGCCTGATCCCGCCCGTGGTCGCCGGGGCCCTCTTGGTGATGGCGACGCTGCTGGTGCTGGGCCCGTCGTCCGTCTTTGCGGCCACCCAGACCATGCTGCCCGGCTGCGCGGGCGCCAACCTCCGGGCCTCGGCGTCTGTCACCGGGGCGCTGAAGGCCTCGCTCGCGGCGAAGACGCCGGTCACAGTGGTTGCAACCGTCACCGGCGGCGCCTGGTCCGCCACGTGCCCCCACGGCGAAGAAGGGAACCACCTGGTACCGGGTCTCTGCGGTCAACGGCAAGACCGTGAAGTCGCTGTACGGCGTGGCGTACCTCTACGCGGCCAGCGGCGTCCTCGTGGCCGCGCCAGCGCCGACGCCGTCACCCACGCCGGCCCCAACCCCAAGCCCCACGCCGTCGCCAACCCCGACGCCAAGCCCCACCCCGACGCCGTCGCCGACGCCGTCACCCACGCCGGCCCCCACCCCCAAGCCCCACCCCGACGCCGTCGCCGCCACCCGCTGGCAACCCCATGGCCCCGGCCTGCGCTGGCGCAAACCTCCGAACCTCGGCCTCCACCAGCGCGGCTGTTGCCGTGGCGCTGGGCATCGGCGCGACGGTCCTCGCCGACACCACCGTCAGCGGCGGATCGTGGTCAACCACCTGCCCAACGGCCAAGTCAGGGTTGACCTGGTACCGCGTCACGGCGGTTGGCGGCATCAGCGTGCAGACGCTGTATGGCGTGGCGTACCTGTACGCCGCCACCGGCGTCCTCGACGCTCTGGCTGCTCCAACGCCCCTGCCATCGGCGGTCACCTTCTACGGACGCGGCTACGGCCACGGTGTAGGACTGTCGCAGTACGGCGCGCGCGGCAGGGCGCTGGCCGGCCAGAACGTTGCGTCGATCATTGCCCACTACTACCAGGGCACCACGCTGGGCGCGCTGTCCACCAGCCCCAACGTCCGCGTGCTGGTCCTCAGCGGGTTCGCCGCCACAACTGCGGCGCCGCTCACCCTGTACGGTCGCGGCGGCACTTGGTCCATCACCGGCGTGACGGGCGACCTCCCGGCCGATGCCAGCGTCACCCTGACCCCGACGACAACCGGCACCACCACCACGTGGGCCCTCGTCGCAAGCAGCGGCAGCACGGTGCTCGCGTCCGTCGCCGCCGGAACGGATCTGCAGGTGGCACCAACATCGGCATCCACGCTGCTCCAGCTCTTCTCCAAACCTACCTACTACGATCGGTATCGCGGCACGTTCCGGATCCTGCTCTCGGGCGCCACGGCAACCGTGGTCAATCAGGTGCCGCTGGAGGACTACCTCCGTGGTGTCGTGCCGGCGGAGATGTCCTCAACCTGGCCAGTAGAGGCGCTCAAGTCGCAGGCGCTGGCAGCGCGTTCGTACGCCGTCTACCACCTGCACCCAACAACCGGCACGTTTGATGTCTACGACGACACGCGCTCCCAGGTCTACCTTGGCCAGCGGGGAGAGACCTCCGCCACAGACGCCGTGATCGCGGCCACGGCCAACACGGTCATCAAGAGCGGTTCGGTGGTTGCCAATGCCGTGTTCCACTCGGCAGGCGGTGGCGCAACGGAGAACAACGAGTACGCGTTCGTGTCGGCATCGGGTGTCGTGTCCAGCACACCGTTGTCATACCTTCGCGGCTCGTCAGACCGTGACGCGGGCGGCACGTCGTACGACGCGGCCTCGCCCTATGCGACGTGGGACACGGCCTCCTATACCGCAGCCGCCGTCTCGGCCATCTTCGCGGCCGACAGCCGGACAAACGTTGGGACGATGACCGGCATCCTGTTCAACCTCCGCGGCGTGTCGGGCCGCGTGGTCAGCGTGTCCCTGTTTGGCACCGGCGGCATGCGGACCGTATCGGGTGACGTCCTCGTGGCCGTCTTCAATGCGCACCGCCCATCTGCAGACCCGGTGCTGATGAGCACGCTGTTGGACCTGGCGCCTATCCCCTAGATGCGGGACAGAAGAGTGCCGCTGCCACAACCGGTACCCTTGCGCACATGCCCGCCGAATTTATCTACAGCTGCTACAAGCTTGCCCGGCACTACCCGCCGGACAAGACCGTCCTCGAAGACATCTCGCTCTCGTTCTATCCGGGCGCCAAGATTGGCGTCATCGGGTCAAACGGTGCCGGCAAGTCCAGCCTTCTGCGGATCATGGCGGGCCTGGATGACGGCTTCACCGGCGATGCGCGCCTCACGCCCGGGTTCACGGTTGGCTACCTGAGTCAGGAGCCCCAACTCGACCCCGCAAAGAGCGTCAAGGCCAACGTCATGGATGGCGTCGGCCCGGTCGCCGCGCTCCTTGACCAGTACAACGCAGTGATGGCCAAGTGGTCCGACCCTGACGCCGACTATGACGCGGTTGGCGCCGAGCAGGCGTTGCTTGAGGACAAGATCCACGCTGCCGACGCATGGAACCTTGAGCGCAACGTGGAGATCGCGATGGACGCGCTCCGCTGCCCGCCGGACGACGCTGATGTGCAGGTGCTCTCGGGCGGCGAGAAGCGTCGTGTGGCCCTCTGCCGGCTGCTGCTGCAGCACCCCGACCTGCTGC
>CAIXZV010000094.1 GCA_903924005.1 uncultured Chloroflexota bacterium
AATACGCTGACCACTCGTGAATACATCGACGGCGTACGCAGCGGTCAACTCGAAGGCGCCGGCAACACGCTCTCCTTCGGTGGCGTGGCGCTGCGCGTGATGTGGCAACGCTGAGCCCGGCGGCAGGCATCCGCGGTGGGCCATCGCAGACGTCTGTCAGCCTCCACCGCCCCAGAAGTATCGTCGGCGACAGGCGGGTCCGTTCGCGAGCGGTTCTTCGCGGGGGGAGTCCGCGGCCATGAAACGCCGACCACACCTCGCCAGGCCTGACTATTGTGCCATCTCCGTAGCGGCGTTGGCCGTCACCGCACTACTGGCCGGCCCGGTGGGTGCCCGGGCTGCTGCACCGGACGGCCAATACGTTCGGGAGTGGCTGGTGGCGGGGCCGGTGTCGGCCGACGTCGCGACCCTCGCCAAGGTCCTGGCCGACGCGCCGGAGAGCGTTCCGGGGCCGGAGGACGGCGGGAGTTTCCGTTTGCCCCTTGGGCATCAACTGGTCTGGAATCGGTACCTGGCCCCCGGCAGCATTGTGAACTTGAGGCACGCCCTGGGGCCGCACGAACGGGTGTGCGGTTTGGCCTATACCGCGATCCACGCGGACCGCGCGGGCGAGGCCCGGTTCGTCGTGGGAAGCGACGAAGCGTTGGCGATCTTGCTGAACGGGCGGAGCGTGTCCCGGCAGGACCAGACGCGGCCGTTTTCTCCCGATCAGGACGCCTTTACGGCGAAGCTGGAGGCCGGGGAGAACCGGTGCTTGGCGATTGTGGGTCAGGCCGGGTGCAAATGGGTCTTCACGCTCCGCGTGCTGGCCGCCGAGGAGGTTGGGCCTGGTCAGCGCCGACAGCGACGCGGACGGGACGGCTGGGAGCATCATCATCAGTCCGCACTACGGGCAATGGGACGTCATGGACGTCAATCGCGACGGCGGAGTGACGCCGTTGGACGCGCTGGTGCTGATCATCGCGCTGGACGGCACGCCCGGTTCGGGCGCGTCTTGGCCGGCGTGGTACGACGTGAGCCAGGACGGCGTGCTGTCGCCGTTGGATGTGTTGCTGGTGATCAACTGGCTGAACTCCCGCACGCTGGGTTCCGAGGCGCCCGCCATCGGCAGCGTTCCAGCGTCCGCCTTCGCCGCCACCGCCCCCGAAGGTGAAGCGATGCCGGCGCCCACCCGCGTCACGAGGGCCGCGTCCGTGGTGCCAGCCACGGCCGACGTCCTGTTCGAGCCCTTGCCGGACGTCCCCACGCCCGCCGCGGGCACGGTCGCCGACTTCGCCCGCGCCGCGGACAAGTTCTACCACGACCTGGGCGACGAGCTGGACAACCTGACGGATGCAATTCTGTTCACCGGTGACACCCCCCTTAGGATCTAGATTACCGAGAGGAAATTGCTTGTTCGAGTCCGCAAAGACCAAGCGAAGTGTGTGTGGACATACGTCTTTCGCAAGTGGTATCTTGTGTGGTGAACTCCGCGGCGATCTCGCCCAACTTCAACAAGTGAGGCAACCATGAGTATCTTCCAGCGACTATTGTGCCGAGCACGGCGGAACCACAAGCCCTCGGGTAGCCGTCGCCGCCAAGGATCACTCCGCTCGAGGCGCGCCTTCCTGGAGACCCTCGAACCGCGGCAATTGCTGGCCATCGATATCTCGCTGGGCGCGCTGACGGTGGAGGCCAACGATGCCGCGAACGAGAT
>CAIXZV010000095.1 GCA_903924005.1 uncultured Chloroflexota bacterium
GCGTCCCGGTCAGGTTTGTCGGGGTGGGGGAGCGGGCCGAGGATCTGCTCCCGTTTGACCCGCAGGCGTTTGTCGCGGCGCTGTTCGACTAGGAGTTTCGGGAGGGCAACGACATGGCATGGACCCTCGGCGCGGTGCTCACGATCGGGGGCGTCATCGCGCTGCTGCTTCTGGCGCTGAAGGACGGCAGCTGGGAGCTCGCCGTGCTGGCGGTCATCGCCACAGGGTTCGTCCTGATGCTGAGCGACATTCGGGACGCGGCCGACGACGTCCCCTGACGGGCGACCTGTGTCGCCTGCTGCGTCGCGCGATCACCGCTCGTGATAATTGCCAGCTAGTTCCGGCTCGCGCTGCGCCAAGGCACCCCGCCGACGGCTCCGCCCGTCTCAGCCCGGCCCGTAATCGACCGCCGCATCACGAGCGGTGATATCGGGGGCGGTTAGGGCGTCCGCAGACCCCGCGAGTGCCTGAAGTGATGGCGATTATCACGAGCGGTGATACGACAACGACGGGCCCTGACGAGCGACTAGCGGTCCGTCACGCGCCCCAGGGTCCGCGCCGGCGTCGCCGCCAAGGCCACCGCACCCAGCAGCGCCCCAATCGGCGCGAGAAACGCCGCCCCGCGCAAACCCACGGCTTCGGCCACCAGACCACCCACGAGCGTTGCCGCAAGCTGCGCGGCCACCGTTGCCACCCGCACCGTCGCGTTGACGCGCCCCAGGTGCCGATCCGCCACACGCGCCTGCCGCACGGACACGGCTGTCACCTCGTACACGGTGACCGCTGTGTCGCCGATCACCTGCTGGCCCAGAAGCAGCACCACCGCGACCAGCGGCATGCCCACGGGCGCCAGCGGGATCAGCGCGTTGCCCACCGCGGTCACAAGGAGCGCGATCAGCGCGACACGGCCAAACCCGAAGCGCGCAACAACGCGTTCCGCGAGGAGCGCGCCAAAGAGCGACCCAAACCCGCCCAGGGCCGCAATCACGCCAACCAGGGCCGGGTCCAGCAGCAGCGTCTCGGTGACAAACAGCAGCCACGTGGCGCCGAAGATGCCCCACATCGCGGCAAGCCCCATGGAGCCGCCCACGATGCCGCGCAGCACCGGGTCGTGCGCAACCAGCCGCAGGCCCTCGGCGATCTCGTGCAGGACTGGCTCGCGCCCGGAAGACGGGGGCGCCGGTGGCTCCTGGTGGCGTATGGACCCAAGCAGCACGGCCGAGAACACAAAGGACACCGCGTCAATCAGGATGGCGATGGGCGCGGTGAGCAGGTTGACGAGAACACCAGCGACGCCAAAACCGATGAACTCAACGGCTGAGCTTGTGGCGGTGAGGGCGCTGTTGGCCCGGATGAGGTCCTCGCGGTCCACGATGGTGGGCAGGTACGCGCGATCCGCGATGTCAAAGAACGTGGTGAGGACGGCCGCGGCCGCGGCCACCGCAAACACCTGCGGCAGCGACAGCACGCCAAGCACGGCGGCCACCGGGATGCTCCCCAGGAGCACCGCCCGGCCAAGGTCCGCCCAGATCATCACCGGCCGTCGGCGCAGGCGGTCCACCCACGCGCCCGCCACAAACCCCACAAGGAGTGCGGCCACAAGCTCAAGGCTGCGCAGGATGGCGATGTCGAAAGGTCCAGCCTTGAGCGTCAGGATCGCCACAAACGGCAGCGCCATCCGCGTGACGAAGCTGCCGAACACCGAGACGGTGGCCGCGGACCAGACCCGCATGAAGGCGCTGTTGCCGCGCAGCGCAGCGCCGGGCGCGGCACCACGAGCGGGCGGCATGGGGTCCTGGAGCGGGTCAAACGTCACCGGCGGAGGGTACCCGGCATCGCGCGCCCTGCTTGCGGATGGGCACCCCGGCAGGGCATGACGTACACTCGCCACGCTTCGGTGTCGCCAGAACCCGCGCACCACTCGGTCGGCTGCTGCCGTCCGTGACTTCCATGTCCGCTCAAGGGTCTATCGTCTCCGCATGTTCGACAGCCTCAGCGATCGCCTCAGGTCAACCCTTGCAGGGCTGACAGGGCGTGGCCGCGTCTCGGAAGCGGATGTCGATGCGGCGATGCGCGAGGTGCGCCTCGCCCTCCTTGAGGCAGACGTCAACTTCAAGGTTGTCAAAGACTTTGTGGCGCGGGTCCGCCAGCGCGCGATCGGCGTAGAGATCCTCGGCAGCCTCACCGCCGGCCAGCAAGTGGTCAAGATCGTCCATGAGGAGCTCACCGCGCTCCTCTCGGCGGGGGACAGGACGTTCCGCATGCCGGGCATGCTCCCGGTCATCGCCCTCGTTGGCCTTCAGGGTTCGGGCAAGACCACCACGGCCGCCAAGCTGGCGCGGTATGTCGCAAAGCAGGGCCGCAACCCGCTGCTTGTTGCCGCGGACCCGTATCGCCCTGCCGCCGCGGACCAGCTGGAGACGCTGGGCAAGAGCCTTGGGATTGCGGTCTACCGCGCGCCCGTGGGCACGCCCACCGTGCAGATCGCCCGCGACGGCGTGGAGTACGCGCGCCGAATGGGTCGCGACGTGGTGATCATCGACACCGCCGGCCGTCTCACCATCGATGACGCGCTCATGGCCGAGATCCGTGCGGTCTCAGATGCGGTCAAGCCGTCGGAGACGCTGCTTGTCGTGGACGCGATGACCGGTCAGGAGGCCGTCACCGTTGCCCAGGGGTTTGCGGCCACCGTTCCGGTGACCGGTCTTGTCCTCACCAAGATTGACGGCGATGCCCGCGGTGGCGCGGCGCTCTCCATCGGCGCCGTCACCGGCATCCCGGTCAAGTTCCTGGGCACCGGCGAGAAGACTGACGGTCTCGAGGTGTTCTACCCGGATCGCCTTGCGGGGCGCATCCTGGGCATGGGCGACATCCTCTCGCTTGTTGAGCGTGCGCAGGAGTCGTTTGACGCCAAGCAGGCGGCCAAGCTTGAGGAGAAGGTCCGCAAGACCGGCTTCACGCTGGAAGACATGCTGGACTCCATGCGCCAGATGCAGAAGATGGGCCCGGTGGGCCAGCTGGTCTCGATGATCCCGGGCATGGGCGGCATGGCAAAAGAGGCGCAGGCCGCTGTTGACCGCGGCGACCTCAAGCGAACCGAGGCCATCATCCTCTCGATGACGAAAAAGGAGCGCCGGGACCCGGCAATCCTCAACGCGTCGCGCCGTCGGCGGATTGCGGCAGGGTCGGGGACATCGGTTCCGGAGATCAACCGCC
>CAIXZV010000096.1 GCA_903924005.1 uncultured Chloroflexota bacterium
GCAGTGGTGGCAGCGCAGCGAGCCGCCGGCCTGGTGGAAGACCAGCGGGCGCTCGCAGTCCGGACACGCCTGGACATGGCCGCAGTCGCGGCAAAGCACCACCGATGCCGAACCGCGGCGGTTGATCAACAGGATTGCGCGATCGCCCTTCTCCGTGTCCAGCGCGGCAAGGCCTTCCGCCAGCGCGTCTGAGAGCACGTTTCGATTGCCGGCCGCCAGTTCGGCGCGCATGTCCACGGCCAGGACCACGGGCTCCTGCCCGGACGCTCGGACCGGCAGGACGGCTCGGCGCCACTCGCCGGAGCGGGCACGGCCCATGGACTCCACCGCCGGGGTGGCGCTCCCCAGCACGATGGCCGCCCCAGCGCGGGCCGCCAGCGCCACCGCGGCATCCCGGGCCTGGAAGCGCGGTGTCCGGTCGCTCTTGTAGGCCGGGTCGTGCTCCTCGTCCACGATGATCAGGCCCACATCCGCCAGCGGCGCCAGCAGCGCGGTCCGCGTGCCGACAACCACATCCACGTCGCCCGCGCGGATGCGGCGCCACTCGTCGGCCCGCTCCCCTTCTCCCAGCCCGGAGTGGACCACGGCGATCCGCGCCGCTAGATCCGCTCGCAGCCGATCCGTGATGGGGACCGACAGCGCGATCTCGGGTACCAGCAGCATGGCCGGGCGACCCGCAGCCAGCGACGCGGCGATCGCCTCCACGTAGATGGCGGTCTTGCCGCCCGCGGTGACGCCGTCAAGGAGCAGCGGCGTGGGGTCGTGCGCATCCACCGCGGTCAGGATCAGGGTCAGCGCCGCCGTCTGGTCCGGCGTCAGCGAAGAGCCGGCCGGTCTGGCGCCGCGCGTGGTGACGGGACGGGCCTCGAGCGGGCGGCGCGGACGCTCGCGTGCCTCCGTGTAGACCAAGCCGCGACGGGCGAGGCCAGCCAGCGACGCGGCGCCGTGGCGCTCCGAGAGCGCGACCGTCGTGATGCCTTCGGCGCCCGGGACAGCCTCCGGCGAGGCGGCCAGCTCGTCCAGCACGGCCCGCTGGCGTGGTCCCAGCGGACGACCAGCAACGCGCTCCCCCGCCGCCAGCAAGGAAGCCGCCGCCGCGCCCTCGGCCGTGAGCCACGCGCGCCGCTCATACCGCGGCCCGGCCGACGCGCCCAGCAGCGTCCACTCGAGATCCACAAGACCGCTCTCCGCCAGCACCCGGAGGCGGCGCAGCAGCGCGGCGCGACCCTCAGGCGTGCCCAGATCGCGAACCACCCGGGGCTTCCCGCCCAGATCGTCCAGCAGGGCAATATCGGCCGCCGCCAGCCCGCCGCCGTCATCGGCGCCCAGGTGTCCCTCGCCGGCAGGCGTCAATTCCGCAACAAGCTCGAGTCGTTCCAGCAGCCCCGGCGGCAGCATCGCCCGGATGACCGCGGCCACGGGCGCAAGGTAGTGCGCGGCAATCGCGTCGGCCGTGGCCAGCGCCTGCGCCGGCAACAAGGGCCCGTCGCTGCGGATCCGCGCGCCGATGGGCCGAACCTCGTGGGCGGCATCGTCGCCAGCGGCCGCCGCCGCGCCCATGACGATGCCAAGCGCCTGTCGCCCGCCCTTGCCAAACGGGACCAGCACGGCCTCGCCGGGCTCAAGAGCGGCAAGCGTCAGCGGAACTGCGTAGGTCCAGGTTCGGGGGCCAGCGCCGCCCGGCGCATCCACCGCCACGCGCACCTGCGGGAGCGCGTCGCGCGCCTGGCCCTCACCAAACGGCAGCACGGGCGTGTGGCCGCTCAGCGCACCCGGATCCGCCGCTCGGCGTTCCGGCGCTTCTCCTGGCTGATGATGGCCTCAATCTCGGCCGCAGTCCGCTCCACCTGGCCGGTCTCGTTCACCACCACGCGGTCGTAGTCGCCCTGGCGCGCGATCTCGATGGCGGCGTTGCGCTGGCGGACCTCCAGCTCGTCTGCGTTCTCCGTGGCGCGCGAGCGGAGCCGTTGAAACAGCGCCTCCATCGACGGCGGCACCATGAAGACCAGGAGGGCATCGGGCACGCGCAGCTTCACCACCATCGCGCCCTGGACGTCGATCTTGAGGATGACATCGTGGCCTTCTGCAAGCGCCCCGGCCACCTGCCGTCGCGGCGTTCCGTACCAGTGGCCGTGCACCTCGTTTGCCTCCAGCAGCTCGCCGGCATCACGCAGGGCAAGGAACGCAGGCTCCGTGACGAACTGGTACGACACGTCGGGGATCTCGCCGGGCCGCGGCTGCCGCGTGGTGCACGTGACCACGTAGTGGTAGTCCGGGTCCCGTGGCCGGGCGCGCAGTGCGTCGATGATGGTGTCCTTGCCCACGCCGGACGGTCCGCTGATGATCACCAGCTGGGCGCCCGGGGCGCCCTCAAGCGCTTCAGGCACCGTCATGCGGACGAGTCCCAGGCCTGTGGCCGGTTGACGCCTCACCGGCACGCAGCCCGTCAAGGGCGGCCTCAAGTTCGGCCGGCAGCGGCGCCTCAACACGGATGAGCTTGGCGGTGCTTGGCGAGACCAGCTCAACGCGCCATGCGTGGAGGAAGAGGCGCTCAAGCCCGTCGGGACCCTTGCGGGCCGTCCCCGTGCCGTACACGGGATCACCTGCCACCGAATGGCCCAGAGCGGCAAAGTGGACGCGGATCTGGTGGGTACGACCGGTGATCAGGTCAAGCTCCAGCAGCGTCCATTCTGCAAACCGCTCGCGCACGCGGTAGCCGGTGACGGCGGCGCGGCCGTCGGAGACAACCGCCATGCGCTTGCGGTCCTTCGGGTCTCTGCCGATTGGCGCCTCGATCCGGCCGATCGCCGCGCTGACAGAGCCCTGCACAAGCGCGAGATACGTCTTGCGGACGCGGCGCGCCTTGAGCTGCGCCATCACGGACTGCTGTGCCGCGTCGTTGCGCGCCACGATGATCAGGCCCGACGTGTCGCGGTCAAGACGGTGGACGATGCCGGGCCGGGCGACGCCGGCGATGCCGCCGTAGTGGTCGCCGCGCGCGAGGAGCGCGTTGACAAGGGTGCCGCGCCAGTGGCCGGGCGCGGGGTGAACCACCAGACCCGCCTGCTTGTTCACAATGAGGATGTCGTCATCCTCGTAGGCGACGGTGAGCGGGATGGTGGGGTCCGGCTCAAGGTGGAACGGGATCTCGGGCGGCGGCACCTCCAGGGTGACCGCGCCGCCACGGACCTCGCTGTTGGCACGGAGGCGGCGCCCGGTGTCGTCCACCAGCAGCCCCTCGGAGATCAGCTTCTGCACGTACGAGCGCGACAGCCCGGTCCGGTCCGCAACAAATCGGTCCACGCGGCGGATGATCTGGCCTTCGGGGATCACAAGACGGCGCGGGCCGGGCGTAATTGACGGTGGGGCCGGCGTTAGCGGGAGGTCAGGCTCCAGATCCTCATCGCCCGCAAACTCGTCCTCTGCGACATCGAGGCCGGGCAGGACCGAGTCCAACAGCTCGGGCACATCCTCGGACTCCAGCGTGTCGTCCGGGCGGCCGTCGTCAGTCATTGGTCCCCCAGGACGCGACAACTGGGAAGAAGGCCATGGCGATGATCAGGATGATCGACGTTGTGATAGCGGCGTCTCCGATGTTGTAAGTCCAGAAGCGCGTGGGGCCGACGCCCATGTCGATCCAGTCCACCACAGCACCGTACCGGAGCCGGTCAAGGAAGTTGCCGATGGCCCCGCCCAGCAGCAGCCCAAGGGCGATGGTGGTGACGATGCCACGGCCGGATTTCCAGTGGTAGGCCATGATCCCGACGATCACCACCAGGGACACGATGGCAAATGCACTGGCCGACTGGGGCAGCATCCCGAAGAGGATGCCGCTGTTGCGGCCGTGGACCAGGCGCAGGTAGGTGCCGATGATGTTGGTGGCGTCCTTGCCCTCGACGAGGTTGGCAACCACCCAGGCCTTGGCGATCTGGTCGAGCGCGACGATGGCAACGGCGAGGACGCCAAACAGCAACCAGCGGCCAATCGACGGGCCGCGCCAGACCGGGGCGGCGGTGACCGCCTCAGCCTCTTCGTCGTCGTCGATGAACTCCTCGTCCAGCCCAGGCTCGGCCGGCGTGCCCGGTGTCGTCATGCTGCCCCTTCCGCGTCGATGACGCGGAGGGCAATCTGCGCCTCGCCTGCGTCCAGTTTCACCGCGGCAACCCGCAGGTCCGCGGGCGGCGCGTCACGCCGGATCTCATCGGCCAGCGTGTCCGCGGCAACCCCGGCCAGATGCGGCTCCAAATCGGCGCCAATCCCGGCCACCCAGAGCGTGATCCGCGCATCGAGGTCCAGCTCGGCCTCCTTGCGGAGGTCCTGGATGGCGCGGCTCAGCTCGCGGGCGTCGCCCTCGGCGCGCAGCTCAGGGGTGATGACCGTGTCGATGATGGCAACGAGGCCGTCGTCATGCGCCACGGCTGTGCCAGGGCGCGGCGTGGCCTGGATCTCCACCTCGTCCGCGGCAAGCGTCAGCCCCACAAGGGTGACGGTGCCGTCCTTGTTGATGGTGAAGCGGCCTTCGCGAGCGGCGGCCATGACCGCCGGGATCTGCGCGCCAAGCTTCTTGCCAACCTTTGGCAGCAGCACCTTGACGCCGCGGTCCACAAGGTCCGATTCATCGCCGATCAGATCAACAACCTTGACGTTGGCCTCGGCCCGCACAAGCTCCAGCAGCGCGTCCAGCTCCCCCACGTCGCGTCCGGGCAGCGCTACCCAGAGGCGGGCGAGCGGCTGGCGAGCCTTGAGCCCGGCCTGTCCGCGCAGGGTCCGCGAGAGATCCACGGCCTTGCGGGCAACGGCCATGGCGTCCTCGAGTGCCGCATCGCGGAGCGGCGCCAGCTCGGCCGCCGGCCAGCCGGAGAGGTGCACGGAATCCGGCGCGGCCGGATCCAGGGATGCAACAAGGTTCCCGTAGATGGATTCCGAGAGGAACGGCAGGATGGGCGCGACGGTCCGCGCAAGGGCCGTGAGCACGTCGTGCAGCGTGGCAAACGCCGAGTCCCGGTCCGCGCCCGTGCTGCGCGACATGCGCCTGCGCGAGAGGCGCAGGTACCAGGTGGAGAGATCGTCGATAAAGCCGTCAAGGTGGCGCGTCGCCGCCTCAACGTCGTAGTCGCGCAGCCTTGCCTCCACCTGCGCCGTGACGCCGGCCATCCGCGAGATGATCCAGCGGTCAAGCGGCGGACGCTCGGCGAGCGGCGGGGCGCCGACGGCTGGGGTCCACCCGGCCAGACGCGCGTACGTCACAAAGAACGAGTAGACGTTCCACAGCACCAGGAGCCCGCGGCGGGCCTCGTCTGCGGCATGCCAGCCAAACAGGATGTTGTCGTCCGGCCGTGCCGAGGCGTACATCCAGCGCATGACGTCCACGCCCATGCGCTCGGCCGCCTCGTCAAACTCGATGGCGTTGCCCCAGCTCTTGTGCATGGGCCGCCCGTCCTCGCCAAAGAGCGTGGCGTAGCCAAAGATCGTCTTGAAGGGCGCCTCGCGTCGGAGCACGGTGCTCATCGCAAGCATTGCGTAGAACCAGTTGCGGAACTGGCCCGGGAAGCTCTCGGTGATGAAGTCTGCCGGGAACCACTTCGCCCAGTAGTCCGGATCCTCGCGGAAGTGGAGCGTGGAGAACGGCACAATCCCGGCGTCCAGCCAGGGGTTGCCCACGTCGGCGATGCGCGAGACCGGCTCCCCACAGCCGGGACAGGCGATCTGCACCTCGTCCACGTAGGGGCGGTGCGGCGTGTGGCCCTCAAAGGCCTCCCAGCCGGCGACGGCGCGGGTCTTGAGCTCCTCCCGCCCGCCAATAACGTCAAACGCGCCGCAGGCCTTGCAGTCGTAGATGGGCAGGGCCAGACCGTAGTAGCGCTTCTTGGAGATCATCCAGTCGCGCATGTTGAGCAGCCAGTCCAGCTCCCGGTCATACCCAAAGCCCGGGATCCACCGGATCTGGTCCACGGACTCCATGATCTGGTAGCGCAGGCTTGCGTCCACCTGCTCCTTGGTCAGCGTCTCGCGCGGCTGGTCGTAGACCGGGCCCATGCTGACGTACCACTCGTCCACAAGCCGGAACAGCAGCGGCGTGCTGCAGCGCCAGCAGTGCGGGTACCGGTGGGTGTACGGCTCAAGGTGGTAGAAGAAGCCGCGCTGCTCAAGGTTGCTGACAACCTCCTCGGCCACTTCGGGGGCGTCCTTGCCGCTCAGCCAGCCAAAGCCGTCGTAGTAGCGGCCATCCTCATCGATGGGGCCGATGACCGGCAGACCGATGGCGTGGCCCAGCTGGTAGTCCTCTGCGCCGCAGCCGGGCGCGATGTGGACGATGCCCGTGCCCTCGTCCTCGCCCACCTGGTCCCACACAACCACCTTGTGCTGGTAGCCGGCCTCCGCGAAGGCCGTGGCCACGGCGGGAAGCTCGTCAAAGGGACCGGTGTAGGTCCAGCCGGCAAGGTCCTTGCCGGGACGCTCCTCAAGGATCTCAAACGGGCCGCGAAGGGCGCGCTTCAGGCTGCCCTTGCCAAGCCAGAAGGTGTCCGCACCCTGGCGCACACGCACGTACGGGAGCTCCTCGCCCACGGCGGCCGCAACGTTTGCCGCAAGCGTCCACGGCGTGGTGGTCCAGACCAGCAGCGCCTCGCCCGGGCGCTCGGACAGCGGGAAGCGGACGGTGAGCCCCGGATCCTCGCGGTCCTGGTAGCCCTCGTTCATCTCCATCTGGGAGAGCCCCGTGCCGCAGCGCGGGCACCACGGCATGGTGTCGTGGCCGCGGTAGACCCAGCCGCGCTTGTTGCACTCGGCGAGGAAGCCCCAGATGAGGTCGTTGTTCTCGTTGCTGAACGTGAAGTAGCTGCCGCCAAGCTCCGGCATGCCGAGGCGGCCCACGAGCATCTCCACCGTGTCCGTCACCGGGCCGTTGGGGCCCTGCACGGTGGTGATCTGGGTGGGGTCCTCACCCAGCATGTCGCGCAGGCGGAGCAGCTCGGCTGGGTCGTTCCAGTCCATCCAGTAGCCCAGGCGGATGCTCTGCTCAGTCTGGCGAGCGGCGTAGGTTAGGACGCGCTGCTTGCACAGGCGGACAAACTCCGCAATCCCGTAGGCCTCGATGTCGTGCTTGGAGGTGAAGCCAAGCGCCTTCTCGACGTTGACCTCCACCCACAGGCCCTGGCAGTCAAACCCGTTCTGGTAGCGCTCGTCCTCGCCCAGCATCGCGTGGAAGCGCTGGTAGAGGTCCTTGTAGGAGCGGCCCCAGGCGTGGTGGACGCCCATCGGGTTGTTGGCCGTGATGGGCCCGTCGATAAAGCTCCAGTGCGGTCCGCCTGCGTTCTGGGCGCGGAGGCGGGCAAACGTCCGGCGCTCGGCCCACTCGCGGAGCAGGGCGTGCTCCTGGGCGACGAAGTCTGGCTTGGCGGAAACGGGCTGGAACATCTGGCCTCATGCGGCGCGGTGACGACTCTTGGGCGGGCCGCGGCGGGGCACCAGTTTACGGAACACCGGCCGGTCCTGCGCCGAAGACC
>CAIXZV010000097.1 GCA_903924005.1 uncultured Chloroflexota bacterium
ACTCCGCGTACCCTCACTCCTGATGCGCCTGCCCTTGTTCCCCCTCCACACCGTTTTGGCCCCCGGTGTCGTGCTGTCCCTCCACGTGTTTGAGAAGCGCTACCGGCGGCTCGTCCGGCACTGCCTCGACGCCTCAACCCCGTTTGGCGTCGTCCTGATCCGCGAGGGCCTCGAGGTGCTTCCGGCTAGCGGGCAGCCGGCTGAGCTGTCGCTCGCGTCTGTGGGCACATTCGCCGAGATCCGCGAGGCGTCGCGGTACTCGGATGGCCGCTGGGACATCCAAGTGGTGGGGACTGGCCGCTTTGACGTGCGATCGGTGGACACCGAGGCCCAGCTGTACCTCGTGGCCGAGGTGGAGGTGCGCCCGGAGCTGGAGGGCGATGCGGACGAGGCGGGGATACTGGTGAACCGCGTCCGCCGGCGGTTTGTGGACTACCTGCGTCTGATCCAGCCGCGCGACGGTGAGCCCGGCATCCCGCTCGACGTCCAGGTGGAGGTGGAGGTTGACGACGACGACGCAGACGACGCAGACGACGCAGACGATGACGAGCGCGTCGAGGTCCTGGCGACAACCCCCGACGCCGTGGACGAGACGCTCCGAGCGCTGCGCATCCCTGACGAGCCCGTGGCCCTGTCCTATCTTCTGACGGGCATTATCCAGGTGGAGCCCGGGCGCAAGCAGCAGCTGCTGGAGGCCCCAACGGCGGAACAGCGTCTGCGCGACCTTGACGCGCTGCTTGACCGCGAGCTTGAACTCCTCGAGCGCCGGCTCGCCCTGTTCATCCCTGACCGCAGGTTGCTTGCCCAGCAGCGCAACTAGGCGGTCAAGTCATGTCTCCCGCCACTCCCGCCACTCCCGCCAAGCGGATCCTGCCTGCGCCGCTCCTCGTGTTGGGCGCGATCCTGTCGGTGCAGTTTGGGGCTGCGGTTGCGGCGGGCCTCATCCGCGAGATTGGCCCCGTGGTGACGGTGGCCATTCGACTTGACGTGGCGGCGCTGGTCTTGGCCCTTGTTGCGCGCCCGTCCCTGCGCGGCCGGACCGCAGCCGACTGGCGTGCTGCGGCGATCCTTGCCGTGTCGCTTGTCGTCATGAACGTGGCGTTCTACAGCGCCATCGCCCGGATCCCGCTTGGCGTGGTCACCACGATCGAGTTCATCGGACCGCTTGGGCTGGCGGCGGCCTCGTCACGGCGTCCGCGGGACCTGATTGCGGTTGCCGTGGCGCTTGCCGGGGTGGTGGCAGTGTCCGGCATCCTGGACACGTCGCTGCAGGACCTCGACGCCCTGGGTCTGGTCTTCACCGTGATTGCGGCGTGCGGCTGGGCCTCGTACATCCTTGCCACGCGTTCGGTTGGCAAGCGCTTCCGCCAGGTGGACGGGCTGGCGTTTGCAATGATCGGCGCGGCGGTCATCGTGACGCCGCTGGGGATCGCTGCGGGCGTGTCGTCCGGCATCAACCTCCAGCCATCGCAGGTTGCCGCAGGTGTTGCGATTGGCCTGCTCTCATCGGTTGTCCCGTATTCGCTGGAGCTGGTGGCCCTGCGGAGCATCAGCACCCGCGTCTTCGGGATCCTGCTCAGCGTGGAGCCCGCCGTGGCGGCGCTGGCCGGGCTCGTGGTGCTGGCGCAGGCGCTGACCAGCATGGAGATTGGCGGCATGGCGCTCGTCGTCGCGGCCAGTGTGATCGTCATGGCGGACCAGCGGGCCGAGCCCGCTGAAGAGGCCGCCGAGATCGGCTGAGGCGTCGGCCGCCCCGCCGGTGCGCTGGAGTCTAGTGGCGGAAGCCGCTCCCGTTGTCCGCGTCGTGGATAACGGTTGCCTGGCGCTGGAGCCGTGGCAGCTGGCGGCGCAGGTCGTTGATGAACAGGCTCGCCACATCGTGCGTAAAGCCGCGCTTCACCACCACCCGCAGCACCGCGAGGTCCTGGCGATTTGCCGGGAACGTGTACGCCGGCACCTGCCAGCCGCGCTCGCGGACAGCGTTGGAGACGTCGAACACGTTGAAGTTGGTGATGTCGTCGCGGACCTTGAAGGCAAACACGGGCAGATCTGTCCCGCGGGTCACCAGCTCAAACGGGCCCAGCTTCTCAATCTCTGCGGCAAGGTCCTGCGCCACGTCGCGGGCGTATTGCTGGATCTTCCGGTAGCCCTCAAAGCCAAGGCGTACAAAGTTGTAGTACTGCGCCACAACCTGGGCGCCCGGCCGCGAGAAGTTGAGCGCAAACGTGGGCATGATGTCGCCGAGGTAGTTCACCTTGAAGATCAGCTCCTCGGGCAGGTGCTCCTCATCGCGCCAGATGATCCATCCCACACCCGGGGCCACCAGACCGTACTTGTGGCCCGACGCGTTGATTGACACAACGCGGTCCAGCGCAAAGTCCCACTTCAAGTTTGGCTCAAGGAACGGGGCCACGAAGCCGCCAGACGCCGCGTCCACGTGGACCGGGATGTTCAGCCCGGTCTTGGCCTGGAGCGCATCGAGGGCCTGACAGAGTTTCTCGATGGGCTCATACGAACCGTCGTACGTGGAGCCCAAGATGCCGATGACGCCAATGGTGTTCTCGTCGCAGAGCGCGGCGGCCTGCTCGGGGTCGATGTGGAAGCGGGGGCCTTCCATCGGCACCTCGCGCGGCTCAACGTCCCAGTAGCGGGCGAACTTCTCCCAGCAGACCTGGACGTTGATGCCAAAGACGATGTTGGGCTTGTCGGTGGGCTTGCCCTCGGCACGGCGCCGGTCCTGCCAGATGCGCTTCATCGCAAGACCGCCCAGCATGGCCGCCTCAGACGAGCCAGTTGTGGAGCAGCCGGGCGCGTCATCAGGCTCGGGCGCGTGCCAGAGGCGGCTGATCATGTCGACGCAGCGCATCTCCATCTCGGCCGTCTGCGGGTACTCGTCCTTGTTGATCATGTTCTTGTCAAACGTCTCGGCCATCAGGCGCTGCGCCTGCGGCTCCATCCACGTCCCGACAAAGGTGGCGAGGTTCAGGCGCGCGTTGCCGTCCAGCATCAGCTCGTCATGGACGATCTGATAGGCCACCTCGGGATCCATCTCGTCGTTGGGCATCTTGTGGCGCGGCGCGCGGCCAACCTCGGAGAAGACATCCCCGATGCTCTGCGCACGAGCGCGCTTGGTCTGCTTGATTGCCATGGTCCCCTGCCTCCACTCGCTGCCTGACCGGGTCTGCACCGTGACCCGGCGTGGAGGCGAAGCCTAGCGGTCCTCGCGGATCTTGGTCAGCCCAGAACAACCCAACTGACGTACGTGGCTGTGGTGAGGGCTTTGTTGAGGTAGATCCGGATCTTTGCGGCGCTCGGATAGGCCGGACGCACGGCCGAGACCCAGTACCCGCTTCGATAGGTGGCAAGGTTGGCGAAGCAGAGCGACGTGGAGGTCACGCCGCCGGTCACGGTGACGTCCACGTAGGTCTTGCCTTTGGCAACCAGAACGCGGCCGGAGCGGCTGAACTTCGCCTTGCCATTGACAAACAGCGCGGTGCCGCTTGTCGAGTCCGCCATGACGCCGGTGCCCAGCGACGCCGACCCGTACACGCCAACGCCGCCAGCGGCCGCGTTGCTGATGCCCGTGACGCCAAAGCCGATGCCGGTGTGTTCGCCGACGATGGCGGTCCCGCTTGAGGACATGGCGTAGACCCCATAGCCCGCGCTGGCAATCGCGTAGACGCCGTACGCCCCCGTGGCGTAGACCCCCACCCCGCTCTCCGACGAGCCCAGGACGCCGTCGCCGTCAACGCTGGTGCCCATGAGTCCCGTTCCGCCCCCAGCCGCCGCGCCGACAAAGGCGTTCGTGCCGGGCGTGCCTGTTGCGTCGATCGTCGTCGTTGAGGTGCCGGCCACGGTGTAGCCGATGCGGACGTAGTCGCCGTACGCCGCGTGGGCCGCCGCCGGTGCGCCGAGGGCCGTCGCAACGGTTGCCGCGCCTGCCGCAAGGGCTGCAGCAAGCAGCGCCCGCCGGCTGGAGAAAGCGGAGCTGGCTGCGGGGTTCTCCGCGGCGGCTTCCTGCTCGGCGCGGTCCTGTGTCATGTCGGGTCCCTCGTCACGTCGCGTGGCCTGGGCCGGACGGGTGCCAAACGGGCGACACGGCGTCGGCATACTCCCCCATTTTCGCACGATCCCGGGTACTTCTCCATCAGCGAGACCGGCGTCGCTGCGTAGGACGCGGCGCATCCTACGCCCGCATGGTGCGCGGGCCATCGGCAAACCT
>CAIXZV010000098.1 GCA_903924005.1 uncultured Chloroflexota bacterium
CCGCCGGCACCAAGCCGCGACAGCCGCGAAACGGTCTCGGCCCCGCCAGCGTTCCCCATCCACCCATGATTCAATACGCAAGACGCTGGCCTCCCCAGGCCGCCGAACATTGGAAAAAGAATTCAATGATATTGGATATTGGCGGCGCCCGGTATTCGTGCGGCGGCCTCAATTGCGGCGTCCAGATCGGCGGCGTTGATCAGGTAGTAGCCGCCCAGCTGCTCCTTCGTCTCGGCGAATGGCCCATCGCTCACGACGCGCTTGCCGTTGCGGATGGCGACAGTGGTGGCGGCCGACGGATCCTGGAGCGCCTCGCCGCCGAGGTGCTGGCCGCTCTCGGTGAGCCAGTGTGTGTAGGCGTCGTACGCCTGCCACATGGCGCCCATCTCGGCCTCCGTCTGCGGGGCAGCGGCCGGGTCGCCGTAGATCATCAGCAGGTAGCGCATCGCGTTGTCCCTCGGGTACGGAGGCCCGGCAGTTGCGGGCCGTCATCCTAACGACGAATCGCCAACACCGAATTCGACAGCGTTTCTGTGCTGCCGCGGGCGCACCTTGCGCCATCGTGCGAGCATTCCGCCATGGCGTCGCCCAAGGAGATCCTGGTCATCGGCGGCCGCGAGGTTGCGGTGAGCAACCCCGGGAAGATCTACTTCCCGCAGGCTGGCTACACCAAGCTGGACCTCGTCCGCTATTTCCTGGCCGTGGCCGATGGTGCCCTGACGGGCGTGCGGGGGCGGCCGATGGCGCTGAAGCGCTTTGTGGACGGGGCCGAAGCCGAACCCTTCTTCCAGAAGCGCGCGCCCGACAACCGCCCGCCGTGGTTGCGTGTGGCCACGCTGACCTTCCCCTCGGGCCGGACCGCCGACGAGATCGTGGTGGACGATGCCGCTGGACTTGCCTGGGTGGCGAACCTTGGCTGTCTGGACCTGAACCCGCACCCGGTCCGCGCGGAGGATCTGGACCACCCAGACGAACTGCGCGTTGACCTAGATCCGGTGCCGGGCGTGCCGTGGTCGCAGATCCGCGACGTGGCCATGGTGGTGCGTGAGGCGCTGTCCGCCGTGGGGCTGGTTGGCTGGCCCAAGACCTCCGGGTCGCGCGGCATCCACATCAACGTGCGGATTGAGCCGCGCTGGACGTTCCCGGAGGTGCGGCGGGCGGCGCTGGCGCTGGCGCGCGACGTGGAGCAGCGGGCGCCAACGCTGGCGACATCGAAGTGGTGGAAGGAGGAGCGGCACGGGGTGTTCCTCGACTACAACCAGAACGCGCGGGACCGCACGGTGGCGTCTGCCTATTCCGTCCGGCCGCTCCCCGATGCGCGCGTCTCGTTTCCGCTGCGCTGGGACGAGGTGCCGCTGGCCGTGGCCGAGGACTTCACGCTGGCCACGGTGCCCGAGATCTACGCGGCGCGTGGAGACGCCGGCGCCGGGATTGACGCGGCCGTGGGCTCGCTTGCGGCGCTGCTGGAACTGTCTGCCCGGCACGAGGCCGAAGGCCTTGGCGATGCGCCCTGGCCGCCCAACTACGCCAAGCAGGAGGGCGAGCCGCCCCGCGTCCAGCCGTCGCGTGCGCGCCGACCCGCTGCCGAGTACGAGCCGGGCAAGGGCGTTGCCGGCGGTCCACCACCCGACGTGGCCGCTGAGCGGGCCGCCGCCGTGACCGCCGGGGATCCCAACGCGGGCCTCCCGCCCATGCCCACGCTCCCCGAGGGCTGGCAGGGCACGCGCCCCACGCCCACGGGCCGCCGCCGCACGTCCATCCCCGTCATCGAGATCGCCCGCGCCGCGTCCAAGCGAGAGGTCCAGGCTGGCTTCGAGCGCTGGAAGACCCGCCACCCGGAGGCCGCCACGCACCTGGAGCCCGCCGACGTCCTCACCGACGCCATGCGCGGCCGCTCATCGGCCTGGTATCGCCTCCGCGTCAACCTGACGCATGTCCCTGAGGCCCTCCGTCCTCCGCAGGAGGAGTTGGACCCGGATTACGACCCGTGGGCGTCCATCACGCCCGAAGAGCGAGCCGCTTGGGAAGCTGCACAGGCAGCCCTCGGTGGACAACGCCCCATACAAAGGAGACGTCCCGATGACTGAACCAGCATCCGCCAACGTGTTCCTCGACGAGTACCGGACCACATTCGAGCGGTTCGATGTCGCGGCCGTCGCTGCGTTCTTCGCCTTCCCGCTGCAGGTGACCGGCGACGCGGCCGACGTCACCGTGGTCAGCGTCCCGACGGTGGAGGCTTGGCTCCCGCAGATCGAGCGCATCGTCGGCGCCTATCGACTGCTAGGGGTTGCCACGGCGGACGCGCGCGATGTCAGGGTTGTCGCCGTGACGGCACGGATCGCGCAGGCCACGGTCAACTGGGTGCTTCGCGACGGCGAGGGCGGAGTGGTCTACGACTTCCACGCGTCGTACACGCTGGCGGACCTCGGCGCCGGGCATCGGATCACGGCGATCGCCCACGACGAGAGCCCCAAGTTGATGGCAGCGGTCGCGCGGCACCGGGCAGGCGGGACGCCCGCCTAGTCCACGTCCTCCTGGATCGTCGGGTCGTCGGCCAGCGGCGGCTGCCCGCGCAGCTCGCGGAGCCGGTTCACGCGGTCGATCGTCCGCGGGTGCGTTGAGAAGATCCCGGACGCTCGCTTCTCCCACGCGCGAATGGGGTTGACAAACCACAGCGGCGCCGTGGCGCGGTTCGCGGCGACGAGCTCCGTGTGCGACCGGGCAGCCTTGAGCAGCGCGCCCTCCAGCGCCGCCGGGTTGCGCCCCAACTCCACGGCCGTGGCGTCGGCGAGGTACTCGCGCTGGCGCGACACGGCCACCTGTGTCAGACGGGCAAACAGCGGCGCGATTGCGTTGAGGACGGTGGCCACCAGGAGCAACACCAGGACGAAGATGATGATGGCCAGGATGATGGCGAACGCATCGCCCGCGTCCGAATCGCCGCTGCTGCCGCCGCCGCCGCTTGAGCC